>JAISEB010000133.1 GCA_031264395.1 Treponema sp.
TTGATCTTTCCCAGCTCATCCTCGTTCAGGTACTTGTCCGACACCCCCGATCCCTCGCTGACTCCGTAAAGATCGTCCAGCAGAGAAGCCCCCCGGGGCAGCACGTTGATGTTCGCGCCGTAGGTTTTCAGTTCCTGGTTTACCTTGTCCCCCACGTCGAGCATCACGTTCAGCATGGCCGTGGCCAGGGAAGATCCCAGGGCGATTGTAAAGGCGACCATCAGCATCTTCTTCCACTGCCTGATTAGGGCGCCCCTGATCATTCTCCAAAACATACACGCCCCCTCTGCAGCGTTTAAGCCGGTCTCAAACCCAAAGTTCTGAAAAAGCCTTGTTCATCTACCAAACCGAATATCAAGTCAGGTCTATGCCGTAAGGAAATAGTTATACCGCATCACCATATGGGCGCATCCGGCGCGAGCGCCGGACCGGGCTTTGCGGGGCTCCGCTATCGCTCCGGCCTCCTCGACCCGCCAAGGCGGGTCTGCGGTGGCGCGCTAAGTCCACCTGCGGTGGACACGCGCCCCCTCCAATCCCTTGCGCGTTTCAACGGCCGTGCATTTTCTCTAAAAAACTAAAAATCCGGCCTACCCATAAGCGTTACTTAAATCTGGTCCGTTCTTTTTCCAGATCCTCCGTGTCGATTATCATATTCCCGCTCCGCAGGGTGTAGGCCAGGGGCACGGGGTTGCAGCCCCCCTTAAAGCCGATAGTAGAAATGTTCATCACCACGTCGCAGAGCCGGCAGATTACCTCCCCCTTCCGCTCGTAGTAACCCGTGGGCCCGCAAATATCGCAGGCGTCAAGGCCCACGCCGTAGGCAACGGCGCTTTTTTTTATGACGATAAACCGCACCTCAGTCCCGTCCGACGCGTTCCACGCGAAGCGGTGAAGGCGCCCGTCTTCAATCTGCCCTATGGGTATCCTGATCTCCTCCCCCGCTATGGTCATGGGCTCCGCGGGAGAAAGAACCACGGGACGTTCGTTGTACGCCTTGAGCGCGGTAAAAGACAAAAGCAAAGAGAAGAGGCCCGCGATGGACAGTACCGCCCGGCGCCGTGACCTTCTTAGGCCCGCCCTGAGTTTCCGCAGCTCGGCGGGATTCCGGTATTCAAGGCGGGGGCGCATAAAAACGGCAAGGAGGCCGAAAAGAACAAGGGAAGAGAGCCCCATGATGCCATAAAGAAAAACAATGTTGTTGTTTACCGCAACGCTGATGACGGCGAAAAGCGTCTGGTTAAGGGGAATGATACGGCGGGCGATCAGGTACCGCATGATTGCCGTTACCTGGTTAACCATGTTGACCACAAGAACGGCCGAAAGGATCACGGGCGTCCCCGCTCCGGGAAGCGCAACCGCCGACCTGAAAATTCCGAAGGCGGCAAGCGCCGAAAGGGCAAGCCCCCCGGCGAAGCCCGCCAGCTTGAAAAGAAAATCGGTGCTGACAATGCTTTCGCCCGCAAGGGTGAACTCCGAAGGATACAGAAGAATGTCGGGAAGCGCGTAAAAAAGAAGGGCGGCCTCAAGAACGCCGGCCACGCTGTAAAGAAAGATGGGGCTTTTCTTTTCACCTTTTTTTTGTCTTGAAAAATCAATCCAGAACAGAAAAAGGAAGAGAATCCCCGCGACAAGGGCAACGGCGGACACCCCCGTGGAAAGCCTCGCGCGGTTGATGAGGGCCGTAGTCCTCCTTAGTACCGCGACAATGACGGAAAGCCCCGCACCGGCGGCGCATCCCAGCGCGAGCCGCTTTAAGGCGGAAGCTTCCTTTGTGCGTAAAACAACGGCAAACAGCATTGCCGAAAAAATCCCGGCGGCAAGAGAATTTTCCGCCGCCAGGATAAAATACCTTATCACGGTTTGATTATACCCCGTTACGTCCCGCGTTCACTACCACTGGGGTCCTGTATAATCAACATCCCATTCGGCCCTGAGGGGCTGTCCCCAGAATCTGCCGGGTACGCCCGTCGCCTGATCCACATGGAGCACATAGCCCTGGGCTTCGGGGTTCTGTATAAGGAAAATTACCTTGTACCGGCCGACGCCGTTCAGCTTGACGTTCGCGCCGTAGTGGGGGCCGTCGCTGGCGTTCATGGGCATGAACGTGCCTTCCGACTTCCAGCCCGACGCCTGGCTGATCTCATAGCGTACGGTCAGGTTGGGAACAAAGTCCCCGACGCCGTAGCCAAGATCGTTTTCCAGCGCCGAAATATCCGCCTCGATGTGAATATCGGCCTGGGACGCCGGAAGCCCGGCCGCCGCGGGAAGCATGTCGACAGGCTGAAAGTACACGCCCGCGACATTGAGAGGCCCGAGTTCAAAATCGTCCCCCAGAGGGAATTCCTCAAATCCGGCGTCTTCGCCAGGATTCACCGTGCTGGCGGGACGCGCCCCCTGCTGCCCTCCCCCGGCGAAAACAAATCCCGCCGAAAGGCAAATCAACATAAAAACAATCAAGGTTCTCCGTGTCATAACTGAGACTCCTCCTGATATTTTTTCTCAAGCCACAAGGCCCGAGTTGGTCACTTTGGAATTGCCGCGCCCGCCTTTTCTGCGCAGCTGAAAGACAAAGACGGCCACGGTTATTGCGAGAAGCGCGATCTGGGGGATCAGCGTTTCAAGGGTCGGATAGATCCCCAGTATGTCAACCGTCCCCATGCCCGGTATTGTAGTAACGCCTATTACGTTACCTTCCTGCAACTCCTTGACGCCGTTCCCCAGAAAACTAATCGACATGACAAAAAGCAGGATGCTTGTGCCAAGGAAGAAGGGCTTGAGGGGAATTTTAATGCTGAGAAAACGGATAAGAATGTAGATGACCACAAGGAGCACGCAGCCTATGCCGAAACCCAGCCAAATCATGCCGGTATAATCGCGGTTTCCGGCAAGCAGCGCCTGATAAAACAGTATGGTTTCCGCGCCTTCCCGGAATACGGCAAGAAAGGCCGCGAAAGCCAGCGAAAACAT
Source organism: Treponema sp. (assembly GCA_031264395.1). Classification (GTDB taxonomy): domain Bacteria; phylum Spirochaetota; class Spirochaetia; order Treponematales; family Breznakiellaceae; genus JAIROE01. The sequence goes on from JAISEB010000133.1 coordinate 2,968, forward strand.
GCTGCCGCGCGCTATTGAAGTCTGCACCTTTCCTTCGATAAATTTTGTCCAGGCTTCGGCTTCCGCCTTGGACACCATCCAGTTGCTCACATAAAAAAGAACCGCGACGGCAAGGAGCATGGTTGCCCCTTCGATGATCTCCTGGTTCCTTCCACCGGAGACGCCGGCAAGCATGTTAAGGAGGAAGGCCATTCCCACGCTGAACACAAGGGCGATAACGGACCCCCAGTACACGGGATTCACCCTCTTTTTGTTTCCGCTTTTTATAAGATAGGCGATAATGGCCCCGACAATGATGATCGCCTCAAACCCTTCCCGGACGATAATAAGAAGGGCGCCAAGAAACGCTCCCAGCGGGCCGCCCGACTTGGCGTCAAGCTGTTCCGCGTCTTCCCTGAGGTAGGTGGCAAGCGTGCCGAGGCTGTCCCTTACATCGTCTTCGGAAGCGCCCCGGTTCATCGCCTTTTTTATCGTGCTGAACTGATACTCAACCGTACTGGCCCGCGAGCCCGAGATGCGGGTCATCACGGTCTTTTCAAAGCCTACTTTTTCATAAAACTGAAAATAGGCAATATCCACAGCTTCCACCGCGCCCTTCGCGTCGCCCGCGCGGTATTTGTCAAGGGCGCTGTCAAGGACGGCCGCCATTTCTTCCGCCGTCTTCGTCCAGTTTCTAACCGACGCCCGGGGCTCCTCCTTTCCGTCAAGGACGCCCGCGGTAACCCGCATGAGGTGGTTAAGCTGGTTCATGTCATTGCGAACTTCCTGCTGGGTCTTTCCGCCCGAAAAGGATTCCTTTACATACTCAAACCACTCGTCAATATTCCGGGCCCTTGCTTCGGAGATGACGCTTTCGACATTTCTTTCGAATTCACCCCGGTAATATTCGTTATAGGCCCTGTCCACCATGGCGCGGGCCCCTTCCGTATCGCCCGCCACATACCTGTAATACGCTTCGCTTAAAACAAGGCGCATTTCGGCTTCTACCGATTCCCAGGGCCCGGTATCGGCGAAAACGTATGAAATGCGGAACAAACAAAAAAACAGCGCTATGACCGCGGCTTTACGCACAATTACCTCCGAATCACGAACCCGCCGTAACGTACATGAGTGAAAGATAGCACCAACTAACTTTTTTTGTCAAGTATGTTTGTCTAAAATAACAATAAAAAAACCGTGTTTTTAAGCGGAAGTTGTTCGGCCGAATGCCGGGTTACATAAAATGCAAGAATTTAACCACGGACCTACGGACAAACACGGACTTTTAGGACAACGCTGATTTATATTTTGTCCGTGTTGGTCTGTGTCTGTCCGTGGTAAACTTAAAAACTCGAGGTTCGGCCTGTTCACAACTCCGGTTTGCGGGAAAAGACGGCCTTACCAAGCGCCGTAGTGGACCCTGGCGGAATCGTAACGGCAAACAGGAGAAGGGGTTTCCGCCGGATAACCAAAGGCGACGACTGAAAAAGGCGCTATATGAGGGGGAAGGGCAAAACGGGAGGCAAGGGCGGCCATGCGGTCCCTGTCGGGATACCAGCCGAGCCAGACGCCGCCCAGACCTTCATATGTAATCTGTATAAGGATGTTTTCGGTAGCCGCGGCAAGATCCTGAACCCACCAGGGAGCCGAAAGACCGTCCGGGCCCTGTTCCGGGGGAACAGAACCGGCGCCAAGGTTCACGCAGGGAACTATGGCCGCGGCGGCGCCGGGACACATCCGGGCATAGGGGCTCATGGTCCCTATGGCGGCAAGATCTTCCTTCGCGGTCACGACGAGGAATTCCCAGGGCCGCCTGTTCTTGGCGGAAGGGGCTTCAAAGGCCGCCTTCAAAATACGCTCTATCTTGTCCTGTTCAACGGCCTTTGGCAGAAAACCGCGCACCGAACGGCGCTCAAATATGGCGTTCATAGGCAACAGCCTACCATATTTCCGCGCCCGAAGGATAGACAAAGGCCCGGACGCCTTGAAAAGGCGGCCTGTCGCCGTATATGATAGATGAGCGGCAGACAGAAAGGACGGCGCATGAACGTTGGGGAGATGGAAAATGGCGAAATATCCCTTTGCTGAAATAGAATCCAAATGGCAAAAATACTGGGAAGAACACAAAACCTTCAAGGCCGCCGAAGATCCGGCCTTTCCCAGGGAAAAACGCCGCTATGTACTGGACATGTTTCCCTACCCTTCGGCGCAGGGGCTTCATGTCGGGCATCCTGAAGGCTATACCGCCACGGATATTTACTGCCGTTACCTCCGCGCCAAGGGGTTTAACGTACTGCACCCCATGGGCTTCGACGCCTTCGGGCTTCCCGCCGAAAACTACGCCATCAAGACGGGAACGCATCCGGCTGTGGCTACCGCGGCGAACATAGCCAAATTCAGATCCCAGATCAAGGCGCTTGGTTTTTCCTACGACTGGGACCGGGAAGTCGACACCTCGGATCCGGCGTATTACAGGTGGACACAGTGGATCTTCCTTAAATTGTTTGAAAAGGGCCTTGCCTACGAGGCGGAAAGCCCCATCAACTTCTGCCCTTCATGCAAGACAGGCCTTGCCAACGAGGAAGTAAAAGACGGGCTCTGCGAACGCTGCGGCACGAGGGTCACAAGGAAGCGGATCAGGCAGTGGGTACTGAGGATAACGGCCTACGCCGAACGGCTTCTTTCGGGACTGGACGATCTTGACTGGCCCGAGCCGGTCAAGCTCATGCAGCGGAACTGGATAGGCCGTTCCGAGGGGGCCAACGTAACCTTCGCCATTGACGGGCATGAGGACACGCTGGAGATATACACCACGCGGCCGGACACCCTTTTCGGCGCCACGTACATGGTGCTCGCGCCGGAACATCCCCTTGTCGCCAAAATCACCACGGAGGAACAGAAAGCGGCGGTAAAAGCCTACCTCGACGCCTCCGCCAAAAAAAGTGATCTGGAACGGACCGATCTTGCCAGGGAAAAGACCGGCGTCTTTTCGGGCGCCTACGCCGTTAACCCGGTGAACGAGGAAAAAATACCCGTCTGGATCGCCGACTATGTCCTGATTTCATACGGCACCGGGGCCATCATGGCCGTTCCCGCCCATGACGGGCGCGACTGGGATTTCGCCGGGGTTTTCGGGCTTCCGGTACTGCAGGTCGTCTCGCTTGCGCCTCCCGGCGGCGCGGAGGCGGCGCGGGCGGAAACGGCGGACAAGGGCCCCATCGGGGTTTCAACGGAGGAAGGCTGGCTCGTCAACTCAGGCAGGTTCAGCGGCCTTCCCAGTTCCAAAGCCGGGGAAAAAATTACCGCCTGGCTTGAGGAGCGGGGCCTTGGCAAACACGCGGTAAACTACAAGCTCAGGGACTGGATCTTCAGCCGCCAGCGCTACTGGGGCGAGCCTATTCCCGTGGTTCACTGCCGGCGCTGCGGGGCCGAATCCGGTTCCCCCATAGTGCCCCTCCCCGAAAGCGAACTTCCCCTGCGCCTCCCGGAAACAAACTCCTACGCGCCGGCGGGCACGGGCGAATCCCCGCTCAGCCTGATAGACGGCTGGGTAAACACCGTGTGCCCCCGTTGCGGAGGCCCCGCGAAAAGGGAAACCAACACCATGCCGCAGTGGGCCGGTTCCTGCTGGTATTACCTCCGCTATCTGGACAACACAAACGGGAGCGCGTTCGCCGCAAGAGATAAAATCGACTACTGGGCTCCGGTAGACCTCTACGTCGGCGGCGTGGAACACGCGGTGCTTCACCTTCTTTACAGCCGGTTCTGGCACAAGGTCCTCTACGACCTTGGACTGGTCAACACCGACGAGCCCTTCAAACGGCTTGTTAACCAGGGGATGATACTTGGCGAAGACAATCAAAAGATGAGCAAGAGCCGGGGGAACGTGATCAACCCCGACGACATCGTACAGGAATACGGCGCGGATTCGATGCGGGTCTACGAGATGTTCATGGGCCCCCTTGAAGTCACCAAGCCCTGGCTCACCTCCGGGCTTACCGGCGTGTCGCGCTTTCTGGACAGGCTCTGGGCCATAGGGGAAAAGGCGGCGCCTTCCCCGGAAGACGGCGCGGAGCATGAGAAACTGGTCCCGCTTTTGCACAAGACCATAAAAAAAGTCAGCCGCGACACCGAATCGCTTGATTTCAACACGGCGATAAGCCAGATGATGATCTATTCGGCGGAACTGGCGAAACTGGATCGTGTTCCCCTTTCCCTGTGGGAACCTCTTGTGATCATGCTGAGCGCCTATGCCCCCCACCTGGGAGAAGAACTGTGGGAACGGCTTGGGCACGGGGAATCGGTATCGAAGGCCGCGTGGCCGGCATGGGACGAAAAACTCACCGAGGACAAGGAGGCTGTCATCGTGGTTCAGGTAAACGGAAAAATACGGGAAAAGTTCACCGCGGCGGCGGAAACAGGAAAAGAGGACCTTGAAAAAACGGCGCTCCAGATGCCGGGGGTCCTCAAATGGACGGCCGGTAAATCCATCGTCAAAATCGTCACCGTGCCCGGACGGCTCGTGAACATCGTCGTAAAGCCATGATATTCGAAAAATGCCGCCTCAAGGGAAGGCTTCTTAAAAACCACATCGTGTTTCCGGCGGTAGTCTGCTTCGGCTGGTCCGCTCACGGCGAAATGTCCGAACGCCGCCTTGAGCATTACCGGAAGGTCGCAAAGGGCGGCGCGGGCCTTATCATAAGCGAAGCGTCGGCCGTTAACCCCGAGGCCATGCTCACCGAAAGCCAGCCGGGCATCTGGTCAGACAGTTTTATTGAAGGTTATGAAAAACTCGCCGGAATCTGCCATGCCGAAGGGGTGCCTGTCACCGTCCAGATCAACCACGCGGGAATCAAATCCGTTACCGGGGAGCCGCTTGTCCCCGGGCCTGTTTCCTCCGACATTTCCGGCCGCGCAAAACGGGCGGGAGGAAGGGCGCGGGAACTTGCATCCTCCGAAATTACGGCAATAGAAGATCAGTTTGCCGCCGCCGCCCTGCGCCTTAAAAAGGCCGGAATCGACGGCGTGGAACTGCACGGGGCCCACGGTTTTCTTTTAAGCTATTTCCTTTCGCCCGTTACCAACAAACGCGGCGACGAATACGGCGGCAGCGCCGAAAACAGGGCGCGCATCGTAACGGACATCATAAAAAAGATACGGGCCGGATGCGGCGGGGAATTCATCATCGGCATACGGTACGGCGGGGCGACTCCCTCCCTTGAAGACGGCGCCGTTCTTGCCAAACTGTTTGAAGACTCGGGGTGTGACATCCTTGACATCTCCACCGGGGCGCTGGGCGAAGCCGTTCCCGTTCCCGAAAAATACGTCGAATTCAATTCCTGTGTGTACACGGCCATAGAAATAAAAAAGCGCGTATCCATTCCTGTTATCGCGTCCAACAGCGTCGGGACCATTGAAAAGGGAAAGATCCTTGTGGACGGGGGACTTACGGATTTTGCCGCCTACGCCCGGAACATACTTGCCGACTACGACTGGGTAAAAAAAACCGAGCAGGGAAAGGAAAGCGCGCGCTGCCTCCACTGCCGCTCCTGCAGGTGGTTTACCCGCGCGTTTGACGACTGTCCCGCGAGAAAACGGGAGCAGCGCCGCGCCGCCGCTTCGGGGAACTAACTACCAGGCCGATTGGACTAAACAACCGGACATGAATAATTAGGAAAAAAGAATTTTCACCGCGGAGGACACGGAGTTTACGAACCTTTGGTTCGACGGAGTTTGTCATTATAAATCCTTTTTCCTCCGTGTTTCTCCGTGCAACTCCGTGGTTTTTTCTTAAATGCGGTAATCGTTTATCGTTCTGGGTGTTTAGAGGATGCTGCTTACGCAGCAATCAGAAAGTTTTGGCGGCCCGGATAAGGGCCTTGCGTGGGAATGAGCGAAGCGATTGACCTGGCAAAACCGTAGCCCGATCCGCCCAACGGGCGGCGAAGCGTAAACAGGCCTGTTATGCGCGGTTGGACTTTTCTTCATTATTAATTTCTTCTCTGATTTTTTTCAATGTATCTAAACTTCTTATTTTTTCAACGGAGTTTATTACATATATTACATCTTCTTCATACACTTCAATTCTATATGGATAACGTATTTCATTAACATATCTATTTATAAAACCACATTCCATTTTTATTTCTTCAAAATTGTTGTCTATTTCAATGCATCTATCATTCAGTAAAACTAAATTATGTGTTTTTTGTGGAACAATATCATTATATGTCAAATAACATTTTAAATATTTTTCAGTTGCCTGTGCACAAAGATAGCAAATAACTTCCCTGTATTTGTGAACCGATTCATTCAATAGACTTGTTCAGAAACTTCAGTTTCTGAACAAGTTCCGCTTAAAAACAGCAAAATGCCTTGCATTTTGCGAGGCTTGTGAGATAACTAACCGAGTTATCGAACAAGCCCAATATTTTTGCCGATTCAAAATCGGCATCGGCTATTATCATCCATTCCTTAACATCATTAATGCTCATATAATATCTTTCCATTTTGATAAATTGTCTTCTCAAATAAATTTTCTATTTTTCGTTTATTAAATATATCTTCATTATTTAAAAACAAGTCAATAAAATATATTTTTTTATAGCTCAAATCGACAACAATTTTTGCATATAATTCAGTCAAATTTTTT
>JAISEB010000147.1 GCA_031264395.1 Treponema sp.
CTCTTCAGGCGGCCGCACGTCAAACATAGGGGGAGGCCGTATGGCCAGAAAGGGAAAGGTCGAAATAGACCGGGAATTGTGCAAGGGATGCCTGCTCTGTATCAGGGCGTGTCCCGTAAAGGCGCTGGAACAGGACGCCGAATCGAATTCTTCGGGTTCTTATCCGTCAAAGGCCGTTTACGCCGAAAAGTGTATTGCGTGCGGGAATTGTTTTGAAGTATGTCCTGACGTCTGTATTCAGGTCTACGATCTGGGCGCTTAGGGCCCGTGTGTACAGGAGACATCTGCGTTGAACAGTGAAAAGGTACTGATGAAGGGAAACGAGGCCATAGCGGAAGCGGCCCTCAGGGCGGGCTGCCGGGCCTATTTTGGGTATCCCATTACGCCCCAGAATGAAATTATCGCCTATATGGCCCGGAACATGATGGCCAGGGGCGGTGTTTTTATACAGGCCGAAAGCGAAACGGCGGCTGTCAATATGGTGTACGGCGCTTCCTGCGCCGGTGTCCGCGCCATGACAAGTTCCTCAAGCCCCGGCGTAAGCCTTAAACAGGAAGGAATTTCCTACGCCGCCGGCGCCGACGTGCCGCTGGTGCTGGTCAACGTGATGCGGGGCGGTCCGGGGCTGGGCTCCATAGCCCCCGCCCAGAGCGATTATTTTCAGTCTACCCGGGGAGGCGGCCACGGCGATTACCGCTGTATAGTGCTTGCCCCCTGGAGCGTGCAGGAATCGGCGGATCTTACCTTTCTTGCCTTTGACCTGGCGGACAAATACCGCATGCCGGTCATCGTGCTTGCCGACGGCATGATAGGCCAGATGATGGAAGGGGTGGTTCTGCCGCCCGCGTTTCCGGCCGGCAGTCTGCCCGCGCGGGACTGGACCGTCGGCCGCATGGCCGGGACGGCCAAAGACGGGGCGGCCCGCGCTTCCCGTCATATTACGTCCATTCATCTTGTGCCCGAGGAGCTTGAGGAAAAGACCCGTTCGCGCTTTGAGCGTTACGAAACGATCAAGGCCGCGGAGACACGCTTTGAATACACCGCGCCCGCGGCGTCAGGCGGTCCGGGCGCGGACGCGGACGCGGATTTGACGCTTGTCGCCTACGGCACTTCGGCGCGGGTGTGCCTTGGCGCGAAGATGCTGGCCGAAAAGGAGGGCATACGGACGGGGCTTTTCAGGCCCGTTACCCTCTGGCCCTTTCCTCATGAGGCGCTGGAAAAGGCGGCCGGGACGGGACCCGTCCTTACCGTGGAAATGAGCCTTGGACAGCTTGTGGAAGACGTAAAACTCTCTGTTCTGGGCAAGGCTCCTGTCCATCTTCTGGGCCATTCGGGCGGGGTAATTCCCTCCGAAGAGGAAGTGTTCGCGGAAATAAAACGCATCTTGGGAAGGAAAAGGGCATGAAGCAAATACACGGATTTCCAAAGAGCCTTTACAGGGTTCCCACCAAATATTGCGGCGGCTGCGGCCACGGGGTAATACACCGTATTATCACCGAACTGATAGACGAAATGGGGCTGCGTGAAAAGGCCGTCATCACAAACCCGGTGGGCTGCGCCATTTGGGCGGATCTCTACTTCGATTTTGATTCGGTCCAGCCGCCCCACGGCAGGACCCCCGCCGCGGCCACCGGGGTCAAGCGCGTTCTCCCCGATCATTTGGTGATCTGCTATCAGGGCGACGGGGACATGGCGGCCATAGGCACCGCGGAAATGATACACGCGGCGAACCGGGGCGAAAAATTCACCACGATCTTTGTGAACAACGCGATCTACGGCATGACGGGCGGCCAGATGGCCCCCACCACCCTTATAGGGCAGAAAGCCTCCACCGCCCCCGAAGGGCGCGATCCGGGGGAGGCCGGCATGGGATACCCTATGAGGGTGTCCGAGCTTCTGGCCGTTCTGGACGGGACCCGTTACATAGCTCGCGGGGCGGTAAACAGCGCCCCAAACGTCCGCAAGACCAGGCAGTACATACGCAGGGCCTTTGAGGCCCAGATGCGCGGCGAAGGCTTTACCATGGTGGAAGTCCTTTCACAGTGCCCCACCAACTGGGGCATGGAGCCCGTTCAGTCTGTTGAATGGCTGGAACAGCACATGATACCTGTCTTCCCCCTTGGTGAAATCAAAAATACCTTATAGGGAATTTTTTTCAAAGCAGGGCCCGGTCCGGGCCCTATGTATGTTTCCCGGGAGAGTGTTTGATGACGGAAAAGAGTTTTTTTGCCGGTTTCGGCGGCCAGGGAATAGTGTCCCTTGGCCAGATATGGGTGTACTGCGCCATGAAAGAGGGGAAGAACGTTACCTTTTTTCCCTTTTACGGCGCCGAAAAACGGGGCGGCATAGCCAGAGCCGGCGTCATTGTCTCCGACAGCGAGATCGCAAGCCCCCTTGTAACAACGCCCGATTCGGCGCTGGTGATGAACGGCGATTCTCTTCCCCTCTGCGAAGGCATCCTTAAAGACGGCGGGCTTCTGGTGATCAATTCAACGCTGGTAAAGGAAGAGCCCGCACGGCAGAGGCTCAGGGTCGTAAGGCTCGAGGCCACATCGCTCGCCGAAAAAATAGGGAATGTCCGTTTTGCCAACATGGTCGCTCTGGGCGCCATGGCCCGGCTTACGGGGGCCCTTTCCGTTACAAATATAGAGGAAATTTTACGGGACTTTTTTACGCCCGACAAGCACAAATTTATCCCCATGAATGTAAAAGCCATACAGGCGGGTTTTGAGGCGGCCGCGTAGATGCGGGGAAGGCCGTCTTTTCCGGTTCTCGCGTTTGTTTTCCTGCCGCTCGCCGTTTTCCCCCTTTGGGCCATTCCCAAACCGGCGGCGTCCTCGGATCTGGTCTTCCGCGGTTCCACAAGGCCCGAGGCGGAGCTTACCTTTAACCAGCGTTTTATTTTCCCGGCGTTCCGGGGCTCAAGTCCTTTGACGCTGGACAACAATGTGGAAACGATCCTTTCGGTAACAATGACCCCCGTTTCCCTTAAAGGCGGCGCCGAGGCCGTGTTCACCCCCGTCTCCTTTTTCAGACTGTCCGCCGGGGCCAGGCTGGGCTCCGGGTGGAACATCACCCTTGCCGGCAGGCATCTGTACGGCCTTGCCTTTAATGTGCCGGAAAACAGCCGGGCGGCGGCGTTTTCGGGCGGCAGCAAAAAATCGGTGATACGGAATTCCGCTTTTGACGGCGTGGTGTGGAAAGCCTACGGGGGAAGCGCCTTCCAGTTTGACACGGCGGCCCTGTGGCCGGGCGACTGGCATCATATCGTGTTCCGCGCCTACAACGAGGTGAATTACAAGGCCTACACACAGGCGGGGAGCGGGGAAACCTGGGTTTACGAGGTAAACGAAGAGGAAAACAGAAACGGCTGGAATTATTACGGCCAGTTCTTTATCGGGTATCAGATGCCCTTTTTGTTTAATCTGGCGGGTATCCAGATTGAGGTGGACCGGTTCCTGTACAATACGCCGGGCGGCAGCTTTTGGGGCGATACTCTGGGCCGGTGGATCTTCTCGGGCGCGTTTAACTGCGCCGTCGCCCCCCGTTTCGACGCGCTGGTTGCCGTCCAGCTGCGGACCATGCGGAACTACAAGGACGGGGACCGGAACAACGGCGCCCATTACTTTTACCAGTACCGGGAATTGGACGGAAGATCCCCCCTGCGGCTGGAATTTTACCGTGTTGCCCTGATATTGAGCTACAGATTCAACTAAAACGGCCGATTATAAATAGGGGAACTCTCTAAAAATTTCAGTTTTAAGAGATTTCCGGCGGAAACAGTTCCGAAATACCGGATTTTGGAACCAAATTATTGACAATAGTATTCCGTGACTGATATAATAGATGTGTTTAGTAACCCGGTTGGTTATCAAACGTACATTTTACAAGGGGTGAACGGTGGCAGCGGTTCATGATTATAAACGCCTTGAGAACAGCATGGTTCAAAAGGTAAAACATGCCGCGGCGGCCGCGGCGGGCTGCGTCGCCAATTTCTTCAGGGCTATTTTCCGTTTTCTGAACCGCCGGTACACGGTTGTGTTCGTTCCCCATTCCGAAAAACGGGTGTACAACCTTCACGTTACCGTGCTTTCCATGTGCGGCTGTTTTCTTGTTCTGGCGGGTTTTCTCGCCGCGTTTTTCTGGTACGGCGCTTCGTACAGCGGCGCGCGGGGCCTTCTTGCGGACAAGGACGGCCGGCTCCAGGATGTTCAGGCGAATCTTGATCAGCTCCGGGACGAATTATCCCGGCTGCGTCATGAGGCCCGTGAATTCGAGGCGGCCTTTTCGGGAACGCTGTCTACCCTTGGGGCGGATGTTTCGGGAACGGGCGCTTCCGCTTCCTCCGAATTGTACGGCGATCTTTCATCCTTTTTCGATATCAACGAAACACCCGAAGGCAGCCTCCGCGAGGTGGACGATGTGCGCCGCCTTGTGGCCTATTTTGCCTCGATAAAGGAGCCTGTCAGGGAAATAGGCACATTGCTGGATTCCCAGAGCGCCCTTTTAACGGAAATTCCCAGCATCTGGCCCATCAAGGGCGGCATAGGGCATATTTCCATGTTCTTCGGCCAGAACGAGCATCCCTTTAGCGGGCAGTATTACATACACAAGGGCATCGATCTTTCAACCTACCGTTCCGGGGACCCCATCGTGGCTACCGCGGACGGCCAGGTGGTGACCATAGACTACGACAACGACGGTTTCGGCAATTCCCTTATCATCAAGCACAAACACGGGTACTACACCCGGTACGCCCACATGCAGGGTTTCAAGGTGAAGATAGGCCAGCGGGTTCAGCAGCACGAGGTAATAGGCTGGATAGGCAACACCGGTCTTTCTACCGGGCCCCATCTGCATTACGAGGTTCATGTGGGTTCGGACGTGGTGGACCCGTACAAATACATTAATATCCGTTCCAGTATCGCGAAAAACGGGCGGTAGGGTCCGCGGTATGGCCGTTGGCAAACGTGAAGATTTCTCAATAAACACCATTATCGGCCCCAACACGCGGGTAAACGGGGATCTTGAAACCGGCGGGTTTACCCGTGTGGACGGCAGCATACAGGGAAACCTCAGCGCCTCGGGCAGGGTTGTTATTGGTGAAAAAGCCCGTCTTAAAAGCAGCGTCTCCGGAACGTCCGTTACCATAGGCGGCGTGGTATACGGAAACGTGCTCGCCAGCGAGCGGCTCGTTATCCTTTCTACCGCGCTGGTTATGGGCGACATCATAACGCGGCGCATTCAGGCCGACGAAGGCTGCCTTATCCACGGCAGGGTGTCCGTATGCGTTACCGAAGAAGGCTTGAACAGGGCCCTGTCCGAATACCGGGACATACAGGGCATACGGTCCGCGCTGCCCCGGTTCAAAAGCCATGGCCAAAGTTGATTCCCCCGATATTCTCTATTTGAATCCCGCCGCCGCCGGAATCAAGCCGGATGCAAGGAAGGAAAAACCGCGTGTTGGAAAGGGGCGTCTTTCCCGTTTTTCGTCGGCCCTTGACGCGGCCGGAAAAGCCGAAGCCGCGGACGGGCCCTTCCGCGACCTTCCCGTTTCCGGTGAAACGGTGGATCTCCTCATGAAAGAGGTTCTTGGCGCGGGTGAAGAACTGCGGAAAAGGCCCCTTCCCGGTGAAATTCTCCGTTACAAGCAGGCGGTGCGGGATTTTATGCACTATGTGGTTGAAAACGGCTTTGCCGTGGACAGGGTCGAAGGCATTCCCAATTATCTCAGGCCCGCGTACCGGGGCGGGCGGGGAACGCCCGAATCCCAGTCGGGCCAGCCTTATGTCAGTGTCCGGATTGTGGACAAAAAGCTGGAGGATCTGGCGGCGGACATCCTTTCGGGACAGGCGGATCAGCTTGAACTGGCCTCTCGCCTTGAGGAAATTACCGGACTTCTGGTAGACTTGCTGCAGTAAAACAACGAGGTTACATGAGCGATTCTTTTGAAGATGAAATAGATGAAGATATTTCTTCGCTGGAAGATAACCCTTCCGAGCTTGAAGAAACCGAGGTTATCACCGGCGCGGGGGAAACGGGCGAAGCGATAGCCCCGGATATGCCGGTGTACCGGCTCCGCCTTCTCTATTCACAGGAAACTTTTCCCGCGGTCTACAGGGGAGATTCCCTTGCCCCCCGCGACATGGTGCTTGTCCCCACCCGTTTTGGCCGGGATCTGGCCCAGGTCATAGGCCCGGTACAGGGTACTTTTTCCGCATCCGAGCTGGCCTGGATAGAGCGGGTCGCCACGGAAGAGGATCTTGCCAAGGCCTGCCACAACCACGGCCAGGAACAGGAGGCCTTCCGCATCTGCCGGGAAAAGATCGAAAACCACCGGCTGGAAATGAAGCTGGTTTCGGTGCACTACCTTCTTGAGGAGCCCAAGATACTCTTTTTCTTTACCGCGGAAAACCGGGTGGATTTCCGGGAACTGGTTAAGGATCTGGTCGGCATATTCCGTACCCGCATAGAGCTGAGGCAGATTGGCGTCAGGGACGAGGCGAGGGTAACAGGAGGGCTGGGGGTCTGCGGCAGGGGCTATTGCTGCCATATGGTGTCGGACAAGCTCAAGCCCGTTTCCATAAAAATGGCAAAAGATCAGAACCTTTCCCTTAATTCCATGAAAATATCGGGGCCCTGCGGGCGGCTGCTTTGCTGTCTTTCCTATGAGCATTGTTTTTACAGCGAACAGCGCCGCCTTATGCCCTCCGAAGGGGCCAGAATCAGCCATGGCGGCGCGCAGTGGAAGGTCATGGAGGTGAACGTCGTGCTGGGACAGATAAGGCTCGGCGCCGAAGACGGGCGCGTGCTTACCCTGCCCGCCTCCCGCTTCCGGCGGGCCGATAACAAGTGGACCCTCACCGAAGAAGGTGAAGGGGAATAAGGGCGCTCCTTAAAAATGCATGTTTTGAAGAAAAAATTTACCGCAAGGTCGAAGAAGTCGAAGAAGGAAGAGAAAGCGAAACTTTGTACCGAAACTTTTTCGACTTCTTTAACTTTGCGGTTAAAAATTCTTCCAAAACCTGGTAATTTCCCGGTGATATGAAAATAAACGCCGATGCCCTGCCGTTTCTTTCGTTCGGCTTCTCTTTTTTTTCTTTTTTTGTTAAAATTATTAAAGGGGCGGGGCCGTATTTCCGGACAAATGTACGATCCTGCGGGCGCACGAGATGTCCCGGCAGGGGGCCCCGCCGAACAGGAAAAACGCGGGTCCGGCGCCGGACCGAGGAGCCTTTATGAAAAAAGATAACACCGTTTCCCGAAGGAATTTTATTTCCCTGCTGTGGATAATTTCAGGCGCGGTTCTCTGCGTAACCTTTGCCGCCGTGTCCGTTCCCCGGCTTTCGGCCCAGGGCCAAAGCGGCGAAAAAAACGCCCCTTCGGCCAGCAGGCGCTACGCGGCCATTATCCAGAACGTGTTTGACTTTATCCAGCGCAACTATGTGGACGAAGTTGATCCCAATGTGATCTACGAAGGCGCCATGACGGGCATGCTTAACGCCCTGGGAGATCCCTATTCGGTGTATATGCCCGAATCGGAAATGACGGACCTTAACGACACCACCCAGGGCAACTTCGGCGGGGTGGGCCTGTATATTTCGGCCGGGGAGCTGCAGGGAGACGGGACCATGAACTACCTTGAAGTGGCCGCTCCCATGGAGGACACTCCCGGCTGGCGGGCGGGGATTAATCCCGGCGATCACATCATTTCCATTAATGGTGAAAGTACCCGCGGCATGACCATGGAGGGCGTGCTGTCGCGCCTGCGGGGAACGCCCGGCGAAAAGGTGACCGTGGTGATACGCCGCGGCGAAAAACTGGAATTTCCCGTCGAAATTGTACGGGCCGTCATCGAGGTACCCACCACCAAGTACGCCCTCATAGACGACATAGGCTACCTTAAGCTTATCACCTTTACCCCCATGACGGTGGACCGGGCCAGGGAGGCCATCACGGAGTTCAGGTCAAAGGGGTACAAGAGCCTTATACTGGATCTGCGCAACAATTACGGCGGTCTTCTTGAGTCGGCCGTGGGAGTTTCGAGCCTCTTCCTCAACGGCGGCGTGGTGGTAAGCACCAAGTCGCGCATTCCGGGGGAAAGCAGGAATTTCAACGCGCGGCGCGTTACCATGGTGGATGACGGCATACCCATTGTGGTGCTCATAAACAAGGGGTCCGCCTCCGCGTCCGAAATAGTGGCCGGGGCCCTTAAGGACAGGGGCCGCGCCTATCTTGTGGGGGAAAAATCCTACGGCAAGGGCCTTGTTCAGCAGGTGTATCCCCTGGAAAAGGGCGGTTTCAAGATCACTACCGCCCGGTACTATACCCCCAGCGACGTCAACATAGACCGTGTAGGCATCCCGCCCGACAGGGAAGTAGTGTTCCCCGATTTTACCGACGCGGATGCGGAAAAGCTCGGCGCCCTTATTAAATCGAATGCGATCCGTTCCTTTGTCGAAGCCAACCCGGAGGTGTCAGCCGCCGGTATCGACGCCTTTGCGGGGGAACTCAGCGGGGAATACGGCCTTGACCGCGCCCTCCTCAGGCGGCTTGTCAGGAACGAGCAGAACCGGACCAGCATTGCCCCTGTTTACGATCTTGAGTACGATGTGCAGCTCCAGGAAGCGGTAAACATACTCCGGGGGGGAAGCTACCGCGCCCTGATGCAGACCACCAAGACCCTCAAGGTTTTGCAGGAGGAAGCCGTTCAGGAAGAGCTTCCGCTGGCGTCCTGAAACGCTTCATCGTAGAATCCGCCGGGCCTCCGGGCGCGGTGCGGATCTCCGGCAGGGATTACCATTACCTGGTCCGGGTGCGCCGTCTTGCGGCCGGCGGGTTTTTTCCCGCCCTCCTTCCCGGCGGCGTTGAGGCGCGGGTCCGCGTCCTTTCCGTTGAAGGCGGCGTGCTTACAGGCGTGTGCGAACCGGCGGGTAACTGCGCGGATGCTCCTGAGCCGGGCCCGCCTGTTCCCGCGCCACGGGGGCCGGGCCCGCCGCTGCCGCCCATCGTCCTCTTTCAGGCCCTGCCGAAGGGCTCAAAGATGGATCTTGTCGTGCGGCAGGCCGCGGAAGGCGGGCTTGCCGAAGTGGTTCCCTTTGTTTCGGAACATTCGGCGCCGCCTCCCGCCGGCGGGGAAAAGCCCCGGCGCTGGGAGCGCATTATCCGGGAAGCGCGGCAGCAAAGCGGTTCCCGCGCCGCCACGGCCCTGCACCGCCCCCTTTCGGCGGACGGGCTTTTTGAATACTGGGAGGATCTGAAGAAGGGGCGTCCGTATCCGCTTAAAGGCGGGGAGGCGGCCGGGCTGTTTTTTCACGAGACCCCCCTTGCGGATACCGGCCTCCACGATTATCTTGGTAACAATCCGGGAATCGTGGTCTTTGCCGTGGGGCCCGAAGGCGGTTTTTCTTCCGCCGAAGCGGCCCGGTTCAAGGCGGCGGGTTTCGGATCTGTGACCATAGGGGATACTGTACTGCGAACCGAGACCGCTGCCCTGTACGGAGCGGCGGCTATACGAACCATACTTCTGGAGAGAAATTTGTGGATGCGGTCCGTGAACGGGTAGATCTTCTCAAGGTTCCCCTGGATATACTGCCCCAGGACAGCCTTGACAGCGTAATATTTGAACTGCTCGCTTCGGGAAAGGGGCGGAATATCGTGCTTCTTTCGCTCCGGGATCTGCTCAGGGCCAGGCGCAGCGGGGAGTACCGCTCGTATATTCTGGACGCGTCGCTTGTCATTCCCATTTCAAAGAGCCTTGTAAGCGGCGTCAAATTTCTTGCCGGAAAAAAGGCCGTGCGCTACATGCCCTTCGATTTTGTGGTGCACCTTCTTACCATTCTTGAGGAGCGGGAATTTACCCTGTACCTTATTGGGGGAAAGAGGCAGGTCCTGAAAAAGACCGAAAAAAACATCCGCCAAACTTTTCCCCGCCTGCGTGTCGTGGGCCGCTATCCCGGGGCGTTCAGGCGGCAGGAAGAAGCGGCCATTCTGGAGGCGATACGGAAGGCCGGCCCGTCGCTGCTCCTTGTCGGCAGGGGAATCAGGGGCGGCGAGCACTGGATAGCGCGGAATTCGGGCCGGCTGAATCAGGGCTTACGGCTCTGGTGCAGCGATCTCTTCGATGTGTTTGTTGAACGGAAACGCCGCCCTTCCCGCCGCACCTTTGACCGGGGCTTTGAATGGCTGGGGTATTGTTTTCAAAATCCCCTGAAATTTTTCAGGATTTTCCCCTATTTTTATTATAAACTGTTATTGATAGTGTACCGTCTTTTTAAGAGGTGAAAAACATGAAAAAAAAAATACGGGTTTTTTGCCTGCTTTTCGCGCTGTTTGTAACCCCGGTCTTTTTCCCGTCCTGCGATAACGGCGGGGGAGGAGGGGGCGGGGGCTCTTTTCCCTTCGGCCCGCTGACATATACGCAGACCGTTCATCTTGAGAACCAGAGCCTTTACCTTGTAAAGGTAAACCGGTCGGACGGGGAGGTTGGGTACAACAACGTCGGGCGCGCGTCTTCGGTAAACAGCCCGGCCATGGCGATTCCCCTTGACGTATCCGCCTCCGGCGCGCCGGACGGGGAAGCCGCCTTCCGCCGCGATCACGAGGGGGCGCGGCGCTTCAACAGCAACCCGCCGCCCATTCCCCCCGAACAGCCGTCCCGCCGGGGGCTTCTGCGCTCGTCACCTGCGGTAGGAACATCCAAACTATTTTGGGTGGATAAAGCAGACGGGAACTTTTCGCAGATTAGCGCTACTCTCAGGAAGCAGTCGATCTATGCCAATGTCTGGGTGCCGGACGCAAATTATGACGATCCTTCTTCAGATAAAACCAACGGTATAATTACCCAGATACGGGCCCAGGACATTGCCGCCAAATTTGACGAGATTTACGGGCATGTCACCAATATATTCGGTTATGAATATGGCGCTGCCTACAGCCAGACCCCAGGGGGAGTGGACGGCGATGAAAGGGTCCAGATCCTCATTTACGATATAGATCTGGATAATGTAAAAGGCGGAACGGTGGGTTATTTCTGGGCCAAGGATTATTACAGCCAAGCGGACCTTATCAGCAACGGGAACGGGAACCTTAAAACAAACCTAAGTGAAATTTTCTACCTGGACTCCTGGTGGGCGGATGAGCGTCCCGGCCTTGCCCTGTCAACCCTGGTCCATGAATTTCAGCACATGGTGCATTTCAACGAAAAATATGTAATAAGAGGTAAAAATTCCGCGACCTGGTATAATGAAATGCTTTCCATGCTGGCGGAAGATATGATTTCCCCGCAGATTTCCGGGGTAGCTC
Organism: Treponema sp.; assembly: GCA_031264395.1. Lineage (GTDB taxonomy): Bacteria > Spirochaetota > Spirochaetia > Treponematales > Breznakiellaceae > JAIROE01. The sequence continues at coordinate 11,305 of JAISEB010000147.1, forward strand.
CCGGGGATCTGCCCACCGCGAGGCTTCCCCAGTTTATCCGTACTTACCGTGAGGGGGTAACCTCGTGGTATGACGGAAGCAATGCGCTGATTTCCTACGCCAACGCCTACGCCTTTGGAGCCTATCTTGCAAGAAATTTTGGCGGCGAGGATCTGGTCAGGGCCATGGCGGCGAACAACGCGGTTAACAAGGAATCGGTGTCCATGGCCCTTGACTCCTCTATAAATCCCGTTTCGGACGTTAGGAATTTTGACGGCGCCCTCCGCAGATTCCCGGAGGTTCTTCTCTACAACAATACATCCGGTTCCCCGTGTTCCCTTAACAAGACGGCAGGCGGGACCTTTACCTTTGATGGCGTCGACATCATGTCCCTCACCAATTCCAATCTTTATAGTCCTCCCGACCTCGCCTTTAACCCCTGGGGGAACGGCCCGCTGATTTTCAGCCTGGATTACCTGATTTCCATGCCTCCCAATTCGGTGCTGGTTCAGACCTGTTCCGCCTGGCAGAATGTGACCGGGAACATAACGGTTACCTTTACCACTCCCATAAGCCCGTATGTTGAACAGTACCTTTTGGTCAGGTGACCGGTTATGAGGCGATCATGAGGCGCGTTTTTGTGTGGGCCGTCCTCCTTGCGGGGCTTGCGGCAGGGTGCAGGACC
>JAISEB010000154.1 GCA_031264395.1 Treponema sp.
ACGTGGCTCTTGAAGAGGACAACCGCGCCGCGCTCGCAGGCCAGGCGGGAAAGCAGGGGAAGCGGATGGGCAAGGGCCTCTTCTTTCGGGACGCCGGCCCACAGGGCGAATTCCCCAGGATGGGGCGTGACGATGGTCCTGCCGTGAAAAGCCCTCTTTCCGGCAAGGGCTATGGCGTCGGCGTCAAGGACAAGCGGCGTTCCCCGCTCCTCCTTTTGGAGGGCGTATTCCAGAAGGCGGTCCCGGCCGGGCTCCCTGCCCCAGCCGGGACCCAAAAGCATGGATCCGGGAACAAAACGGCCCGCCCCGGAATCAGGCGGGGACGAGCCCTCGTCGGGGATCACCATGATTCCCCCGGCGTCCCCCGCCAGTATGGGGTAGATTGAAGGATCGACGACAAGGCGGACAAGGCCCGCCCCGGCCGCCTGGGCCCCCCGTGCGGCGATACGGGCGGCGCCCGTCATGCCGGGGGAACCGGCCCGGATCTCCACAAGGCCCCGTTCGTACTTGTAGGCCGTCCGGGGCACGGGCGGGATGAGGGCGGAAGCCTCCTTCCAGTTGTAAAGAACAGGCCCCCCGCAGGCGTCCGTAAGGGCGCGGGGAAAAACACCCCCTACAGGAAGAACGTCACCGCAGAAGGGGCGGACCGCCGGGGAGTACAGGCACGCCTTGACAGGCTCTATCGCCAGAACCGCGTCCGCCTTTACAATGGGCATGCCCGGCTCCCATCCGTCAAAACAGCCGGAGGGAATATCCACCGAAACGGCGAGGGCCTCCTTCCGGCTGTTTATCTCCTCCGCCATTTCAAGGGCCGCGCCCGAGAGGGGGCCTTTAAGGCCGGCTCCCGTTATGCCGTCGATGACGATGTCAAAACCGGAAAGATCCCCCGGCGCGTTCCAGGGGAAAAAGGGCGTCCCCATTTTTACAAGGGAAGAAAACGCCAGGGCGCGCGGGGTCTGCTCGTCCTCCCGGGGAAGCCGGTTTATCACGACAAGGGACGAGGCGCTTTCCGTGTATCCCTTAAGGATAAGGGCGCGGAGCAGGACCATGGCGTCTGCGCCGTTATTGCCCGGACCGGCAAAGACCGCGACGCGGGAGGCGCGGGCCGTACGCGGGCGGGGGAAATATCCGGGAAAAGCCTCAAGCAGGACGCGGGCCGCTTCCCTGCCCGCCGACTCGACAAGCGCAAAAGTATTGAACCCCCATTCATCCATAGCCTTCCTGTCCAGCCTGCCTGAGTCTTCAAGAGATACGAGTTTCACGGCAGCGCCCCCAAAAGCCGGTCGGTCCGCCACCAGACCAGTTTTACCTCGTAATCGTCGGCCAGCATGGCGGAAAGTATTCCTTCGGCCGAAAGATCAAAGACGTTGAAACGGAGTTCATCATTCGACACCCTGATGACGCCGCGGTGCTGGTTCCCGGTAGTATCCGAATCGGCGTCAAGGATAAGGAGCGAATACCCTTCTTCCGTAGGATAAAAAAGAAAGATGCGCCCGCCGCGTATGACGCCCAGCATGGAGTAGAGCCTTTCGGAAGTAACCCTGCGGCCGTTTTCCGTGTAAGTATATTCGGCGAGGGGAACTTCGACCCTGCCGGAATAGATCCCGTTTTCCACGTTCATGATCCAGACGATGGAAACGCCCGGCTCGTTTCCCGTCCGGGTATTGGTGGATTCGTCAAACGTATCGCGGTAGTAATCAACCTTGAGGTACAGCTTCCGCTCGTCGGGCGCGGCGGCTATCGCGTCCACCGAAGGAACAAGATCGGACCAGCCGGACGGAACGGGTATGGCGGAATTTTTAAGCTGGACAAGGTACAGGAGCGTGCCCGCGGAATCAAACCAGTAAACATTCCACCCCGCCGGAAGGCGGCAGATCACGGCAAGCTCGTCGCGCGATGAAACATAAAGGCCCGTTATGCGGGGAAAGGGGCTTCCCCCTATGCCTTCCTGCCCCAGATATTCGATAAAGCGCCCGTCGCTGTCGAAATGGAGGATCACCGAATCAAGGAGGGCCCTGTTTTCCCCGTCCACGCTGTGCCGTTCCGGGGGCAGAAGATCCCCGGCGTAGATGTGCCTGCGGGAATCGACTACGATTTCCCCCGGCTCGCGGAGGGGATAGGGAAACGCCCAGCGCGTAAAGAGAGAACTGTCTTCCGCCTGGGGTTTCAGGGAGAGGGGCGGCGGATTGGTTTCATCGTTGTAGATCATGAAGAGGAGATCCCCAAAGGAAGTGTACCGCACTATCTTTTCGCCTGAACTGTCGGAAATATAGAAGAGCCCGTCGCGCATCGTAAAATCGGTACGCCTCCTGCCCCGGTCCCCCTCAAGATCGTAGAGGGCTATCTGATCTTCCATGCGCCCTATGTCCCGGCTGAAAAGATCCACGCGGTCTACGGACGGAACGGCAGGGTCACCGCAGGCGGACAACACAAGGGCAAAAAGCACAGGCGGAAAGGCAAAAAGAAACATTCTCATACAAAAACGTTATGACGGCGGCGAAACGATTGTCAATACGAATCCCGCCGTACGGCGTTATCCGCGCAAAAGAAGGCTTCGCCCGCGCCCGTATTGCGCCCCGCGGGTCAAAAGGGGTACATTTATCCCATGTTTGATAACATAGTCAAGGCGCTTTTCGGCTCCCAGCACGAACGGGATCTCAAGGCGCTTTTGCCGATATTGCACCAGGTAAATGAAAAGGAAGCGTGGGCCGCGTCCCTTCCGGCGGAAGCGTTCCCCCGGGAGACCTCCAGATTCAGGGAACGGTTCGCGAACGGGGAAACGCTTGACAGCCTCATGCCCGAGGCTTTCGCGCTTGCCCGCGAGGCGGCCCGCCGGAACCTCGGGGAGCGGCCCTACGACGTACAGGTGCTGGGCTCCATAGTGCTTCATCAGGGAAAAATCGTCGAAATGAAAACGGGGGAAGGCAAGACCCTGATGAGCGTCGCCGCGGCCTACCTTAACGCCATACCTGCCAGGGGCATTCATGTGGTGACGGTAAACGATTATCTTGCCGGCCGCGACGCCGAATGGATGCGCCCCATCTTTTCCTACCTGGGCCTTACTGTGGGAACCATACTTTCCGACATGGACAGCGCCCGCCGCCGCGAGAACTACGGCTGTGACATCACCTACGGGACCAACAATGAATTCGGCTTCGATTATCTCCGCGACAACATGAGCCCTTCCCTTCAGGGCCGTGTCCAGAGGGGCCACCATTTCTGCGTTGTCGACGAAATCGACTCCATCCTCGTAGACGAAGCCCGCACTCCCCTTATCATCTCGGGGGCAGCCGAAGACGACACCTTCAAATTCGCCGAGGTGGACAAACTTCTGGGCTCCCTTGAAGAAGTCAAAAAAAAGGACGACGGGGAGTACCCCGACGAAACACAGGGAGAGGAAGTCTCGGGCGATTACAAACTTAACGAAAAAAACAAGGGAGTTTCCTTTACCAACAACGGCCTTGCCAGAATTGAGGAGATACTCAAAAAGAGGGGCCTCATTACCGGGGCCATAGTCGACGAGCAAAATTTCGAATACATACATTACTTTACCCAGGCGCTGCGGGCCCACAAGCTCTTTCATATTGATGTCGATTACGTGGTGCAGGAAGGCCAGGTTCAGATTGTCGACGAATTTACCGGCCGCATACTCTACGGCAGGCGCTATTCCGACGGCCTTCACCAGGCGATTGAAGCGAAGGAGCACATACGCATAGCCCAGCGCAACCGCACGCTCGCGACCATTACCTTTCAGAATTATTTCAGGCTCTACGAAAAAATTTCGGGGATGACAGGCACCGCCGACACGGAGGCGGTGGAGTTCAGCAAGATCTACAATCTTGAAGTGGTGGTGATCCCGACAAACCTGCCCGTGGTCCGCAACGACGAAGACGACGTGGTGTACCTTAACGAAGGGGACAAATACGGCGCCCTCTGCGATGAAATCGCATCCGCCTATAAAAAGGGCCAACCCATGCTCGTGGGAACCGTTTCCATAGAAAAATCGGAGCGTATTTCGGCCCTGCTCACCCGCCGGGGCATACGCCACGAGGTGCTCAACGCGAAGAACCACGCAAGGGAAGCGGTGATCATAGCCGAGGCCGGGGCAAAGGGGGCCGTTACCATAGCGACCAACATGGCGGGCCGCGGAACGGACATCAAGCTGGGGGGCAGCCCCGAACACCGCGCAAGGAGGCGGGCCGGAACCGGGGCAAGCCCCGAGCAGTACGCCGGGATTTTCGCGGAAGAATACAAAAAGTGGCTTTCAGATTATGAGGAAGTCAAATCGCTGGGCGGCCTTTACGTGATAGGAACGGAACGGCATGAAAGCCGCCGCATCGACAATCAGCTCAGGGGAAGATCGGGAAGGCAGGGGGACCCCGGCCGCTCGAAATTTTTCATCTCGATGGACGACGATCTCATGCGCCTTTTCGGCGGCGAAAATATCAAAAGGCTCATGACAAAAGTGGGCATGCAGCCGGGGGAACCCATCTACCATCCCTGGCTTAACAGGAGCATAGAAAAGGCGCAGAAAAAAGTAGAGGAGCGGAATTTCGAGATCCGCAAGCACCTGCTTGAATACGACGACGTTCTTAACCAGCAGCGTAAATTCATCTATGAACAGAGGAACGCCATACTCACCGACACGAACCTCAAAAACAGGGTGAACGAGGCGACAGGCGGCATGATAGGAGAATTAACAGGTAATTTCCGCGTCCTCCAGCGGCGTGACGCCGCCGAGGCGGTAAGGGAGCTTGCCGAACAGCTTAGAATCAAATTCGGTTATCACCTGCCGGCGGGCTTCCCCGGCCCGGAAAGCGAAGA
>JAISEB010000267.1 GCA_031264395.1 Treponema sp.
AGTATGGACAACCCGGTGGAAATTTCGGAGGGAACCTGGATTTCAAGGACCCTTCATTCGGACGATGAGGACTGGTTCCTCTTCGCCCCCGCGTCCGGGGGGCGTTACACCGCCGAAACCTCAGGCGGCATTGACACCTGCATGGAACTCTACGGCGCGGAAAATTCTTCCAAAATTGAGGAAGACGATGACGGAGGCGATGATTACAACGCCCTGATCACGTTTTCCGCCGCAAACGGAACGTCTTACCTCATAAAAATAAGGGGCTACGACGGCGACACGGGTCAGTACCGCCTGCGGGTACGGGCCGGGGAATAAGCCCTTTGGCCGCGCCCGGCAAAAACTAAACCGTAAATCGCCGAAAACCGGGGCGTAACGGCCGGAACAACGGGAAGTCGAGGGGCTCCGGACCCTCAGCCAGCCGGCCCCCTTATGCCCGCCAGCTTTCCATTGCCTTCATGAACGCGGGGCGGGAGGCCCTGATTATTTTCTCGTCAACGCAGTAGGCGAAACGTATCCAGCCGGGTTTTCCGAAGCCGGAGCCGGGGACGCCCAGTACGCGTTCCTTTTTGAGGTGTTCGGCGAAGGCAAGATCGCCGGGCCCGTCCGGGGACGGGCGCTCCGGGACGCGGCAGAAAAAATAGAAGGCGCCTTCAGGTTCGGCGTAAGATATTCCCGAGGCGTCAAGGACCTCCCTGAAGGCAGCGCGGCGGCGGGCGTAGACATCCAGGTCCACCCTGGCGAAGGTCAGTTCCGCCACGATGCGCTGCATCAGCGCGGGGGCGTTGACAAAACCCAGCACGCGGGTGGCGTAGACGAGGCCGTCCACCAGCGCCTCCCGTTGTGAAACGCCGGGGTTTACCGCGATGAAACCGATGCGTTCACCGGGGAGCGAAAGGCTTTTGGAATACGAATACACGAGGATGGATTCATTGTACGCGCTCAGCACGGGGGGAACGGGAACGCCGTAGCTTATCTCCCGGTAGGGTTCGTCGGACACGATGTACGGAAAACGGCCCGTTTTTTCCCCGTGCTCCCCAAGCGCGCGGGAAAGGGCGGCGATGGTTCCGGCCGGGTAAACGCGGCCTGTGGGATTGTTGGGCGAATTGATGATCACCGCGGCGGTTTTCGGAGAGAGCTTCGCGGTGACGGCCCCGACATCGATGTTAAAATCGGGAAGGGCGTCAACTTCCACGATCCTTCCCCCGTGGTTCGCCGTGTAGGGCCGGTACTCCATGAAATAGGGTTTTGTGACGATCACTTCGTCGCCGGGATTGAGTATGGTCTTGAATACGGTATTGAGGGCGCCCGCCGCGCCTGACGCCATGACAAGATGCGAACCGTCCAGCTTTACCCCCTGTTCCCGCGAAACTTTCGCGGCGAGGGTTTGGCGCACTTCCGGATACCCGCCGTTGGGCATGTAGCCGTGGGAACCTTTTTTGTCTTCCTTTGCCAGCTTCAGAAAAACACGGTGAAAGGCCGGAGGCGGCTCTACATCGGGATTTCCCAGCGAAAAGTCGTACACCTTGTCCGCGCCGTACTGTTTTTTGAGGAGGTTTCCTTCCTCAAACATCCTGCGTATCATCGACGCCGATCCAAGGGCTTCCTGTATGGCCAGAGCTACGGGCATTGCGATCTCCTTCGCGTTTTCAAGCGGAAGTTGTTCAAAACTCCAGTTATTGAACAACTATACTATACCGCATTATGTGTGGTACGGTAAACCATGAAACCACAAACCATTCCTGCGCTTGCCGAATGTCTTGCGGCGGCGGACCAGACGCGCGCCCTTGTTATAGGGGAAAACTGTTACGGGGATCTTCCCGGTCTTCTTCAAAAACAATACGGGCGCGATACGGTGTACATGGCCGCCGACGGCAGTACCTGGAAAGCGGCCGGCGAAAAGGCGAAGAAGATCCTTGAGGAAGCGGGCATACGTGTCGCGGGCGTCCATATTTTTCCCGCCGAGCCCCGGCTGCACGCCGAATACTACAACATCAAAACCCTGATAGAGGCGATCTCCTCTGTCAAAGACCACGAGCGCCTGGTTCCCGTTGCCGCGGGCGCGGGAACGGTAAACGACCTCTTGAAACGGGCGGCGTTCGAACTGAAACTTCCCTATCTCTGCCTCCCGACCGCCGCCTCCGTGGACGGCTATACCGCCTTCGGGGCCTCCATCCTTATGGACGGCTTCAAGCAGACCATTCCCTGTACCGCTCCCCTTGCCCTTGCCGCGGACACCGCCGTGCTTGCCGAAGCCCCGGCCTACCTTTCCTCGTCGGGATTCGGGGATCTGGCAAGCAAGATAATCGCCGGATCGGACTGGATACTCGCCGACGAGGCGGGCCGCCTTGGGGCGCCTGATGCCCACGCGATAAACGAAACGGCGTGGAACATGACGCAGCCGGGCCTCATGGATTACCTTCGCCGTTCGGTAAACGCGGCGAAGGGCGACAGGGACGCGGTGAACGCGCTCTTTGAGGCGCTTGCCATTACGGGTTTTTCCATGCAGCACATGAAGAACTCCCGCCCGGTTTCGGGATCGGAACATCTTTTCAGCCATGTGTGGGAAATGGAAGATCTTTCGGTAAACGGCGTTCCCGTTACCCACGGGCACAAGGTTACCATAGGAACGCTGGCCGCCACGGCCTTTACCGAAATCTTTTTTGAAAGTCCGGACGGCCCTCCCCCGCCGCCAAAAGATTACAGGCGTCCCCTGAGCGGGGAGCGTGAAGCCGAGGCGTCCGCCGCTTTCGCGGGAAGCCGCGCACAGGAAGGGGTGGTAAAAACCGTGGCGGAAAAGCTTATGGATGAAAAAACGGTACAGGCCATTAACGGCCGGTTCCGAGGCTCCTGGAAGGAGATACGGGAAAAAATACTCGCGCAGATACTTCCCTACGGCAAACTTAAGGAGATGCTGCTAAGCGCGGGCTGTCCCGTTACGCCCGGGGAAATATGCCTTACCCGCGAAAGGGTCATCGCCACCGCCCGCCGGGCCCAGATGATACGGAGCAAGTATTCAATACTCGATCTTGCCTGGGACATGGGATCTTTTGACGCGGTGATAAAAAAGATGGAAGCCTCCGGCGTCTATCTCCGGTAAACGCGCCTGAGCTTACACAAGCGTCCTTGCTATCCGTACAATGTCGGCGAAAACGCCGCCCGCGGTTACCTGGGCGCCCGCGCCGGGGCCCTTTATTACCATGGGAAGTTTTGAATACCGGCCTGTGGTAATGACAACGATGTTGTCCGAATCGAAAAGCGTGCGGAAGGGGCTTCCTTCCTTTTCCGCGCGGAGGGAAAGTTTTGCCGCGCCTTCTTCTATGACGGCCACGTAACGCAGCGCCTTTCCACAGGCGGCCGCGGCCGCGCGGCGCTCTTCGAAGCCCCTGTCCGCTTTTTCAAGCTCGCGGAAAAAGGCGTCCACGTCTTTCGCCCTGAAACAGGCGGCGGGAAGAATGGGCTCCACCGCCACGTTTGAAAATTCCAGATCCATGCCGCATTCCCTGGCAAGGATAAGCGCCTTGCGGGCGGCGTCCATGGCGTTAAGATCGTCTCTTGGGTCAGGCTCCGTATAGCCCTTTGCCTTTGCCTCCCGTACCAGGGCGGAAAAAGTCTTCGATCCGTCAAAGTTGTTGAAGATGTAGCTCAAAGTTCCCGAAAGCACCGCCTCTATGCGCTTTACCTTGTCCCCGGAAAGAAAGAGATCCCGGAGCGTCGAGATTACCGGGAGGCCCGCGCAGACCGTCGTCTCGTAAAGATAGGGAATGCCCCGTTCCCGCGAATAGCCTGTGAGTTCACGGTAGTATTCAAGGGAACCCGCGTTGGCCCTCTTGTTGGGGGTAACAACGGGAACGGACGATTTGAGGATACCCGCGTAGGCCGCGGAAACTTCATCGCTTGCCGTGCAGTCGCAGAAGGCGGTATTGGGAAGGTTGAGTTCCTTCATCCGCCCGACAAAAGCCCGGAGGCTGTACGGCTCCGTCTTTTCCGTGTTCTCATCCGAAAGCAGCGAAGCGGCCCTGCGGGGATCGAGTCCTTCGCGGCGAAAGACCATGCGCCTTGAGTTGGCGGCCCCGACAAGGTTTATCCGTATCTTGTATTCGTCGGCGAGAATTTCCCGGTGCCCCGAGATCTGCTCGAGCAGGGTTCCCCCGATGAGCCCCGTTCCCGTGAGGAAAAGGTTCACGGAGCGCACGGCGGAAAGAAAGAACGCCTCGTGTATGGCGTTAAGGGCCTTCTCCTCATCCTGGCGGGAAATGACCAGGGAGATGTTAAGTTCCGAGGACCCTTGGGCAATGGCGACGACGTTGACGCCGTTCCGCCCAAGCGCGTGAAAAACCTTGCCCGAAATGCCGGACGTGCTTTTCATCCGCGAACCGACTACGGCGATTATGGAAAGCCCCGTTTCGCTCACGGGCAGATCAATGCCGCCCGAGGCAATTTCGCGCGAAAACTCTCCCCGGAGCGCTTCCGCCGCCGCCGGCGCGTCGGAGGGAAGTACGGCACAGCAGATCGAATACTCGCTTGAGCTCTGGGTAATGAGGATGACGTTAATGCGGCGTCTTGCGAGCGCGAGGAAAAGGCGCGAGGAAAAACCCGCGGCGCCCACCATACCGGAGCCCTGCAGGCGGACAAGGGCAATGTCCCGCATGGAACTGATCCCCCGTATGGGATAGTCCCCGCCCGCCGCGTCCTTTACTATACGGGTGCCTTCGCATGAAGGATTAAAGGTGTTCCTTACGCGTATGGGGATGCCCTTCTCAAGCGCCGGCCTGATGGTCGGCGGGTAGATGACCCTCGCGCCGAAGTGGGAAAGCTCCATGGCTTCAACATAGGATATTTCGCCTATTCTGAACGCGTTCTTTACCATGCGGGGATCGGCGGTAAGAATGCCGTCAACATCCGTCCAGATCTCTACTTCTTTTACGCCGAGCGCCGCGCCGAAAACGGCCGCGGTCAGATCCGAGCCGCCCCGTCCCAGGGTTGTGGTACGCCCCTCCGCGTCCGATCCTATAAAACCGGTCGTAACAAAGACGCGGCGAAGCCTTTCTCCCCGGACGCCCGAAAGGGCCGCCTGTATGTTCCTGAAGGTTTCGGCGAAAAGGACATTGGCCCTGCCGGAATCACCGTCCGTTTTGAGGATGGCGCGGGTGTCAAGCGGCACGGAGGGAATTCCCGCGGCCGTCAATATACCGGCGTAAAGGGAAGCTGAAAGCCGTTCCCCGAAACTCATCACCAGATCAAGGGTACGGGCCGAAAGTTCCCCAAGGATGGCAACGCCGTCAAGGACGCGAAGCAATTCCGAGACAAGGACGCCCGTTTCCGCGTTCGATCTTTTTCTGTCCGCGCCGGCAAGAAAACGGGCGGACAGATCCTTGTGCCGCTTTTCAAGGGCGCGCACGGCGGCGGCGCAGGGCTGCCGGGCTGCCGCCGCGCGGGCGGCTGCGATAAGGCCGTCGGTTACTCCCGAAAGGGCGGATACCACCATCACAAGAGGCTCCTTCGGGACCAGGCGTTCGCGTACGATTTCAACAATTTTTCCGGCGCCGGCGGCGCTTCCCACGGAAGTCCCGCCGAATTTAAGGACCGGTACGGATGATTCACTGCTCATTGCGGGGATATGGTACTATATTATCCGGCAATTTTATAGTACACTGAAAGGAATCAGGGCCCTCCTGGAAAAAATCCGGCCCGTTTTAACGGAGTTACTGTACATGCCGCTGGAATTGCTTTACGTTCCGTCCGCCTTTTTCCTTTCCGCCGCCGGTGTCGCCCTTGTGCTGGGCCTTTCCCGCAAGTACGCATGGTACGATCATGTCAACGAACGGAAGATCCACACCGGAAGCATCCCCCGGCTCGGGGGCCTGGGTTTCGCGTCCGTGTTCATACTCGCCGTCCTTGTCACCGCGTTTACCCGTGAACATTCAACGCGCCTCCTTCCTGTCGCCGCCGGCATGGCTCTTGTCCTTGGCGCGGGAATCGCGGACGATTTCAAGCCCCTTGCCCCCCGCGTCAAGCTGCTCATACAGATAGCCGCGGCTTCCTGCATCGTCATTTCCGGCTATACCTTCCGCCGTTTTGCATTCATGGAACAGGAAGCCTTTTTCCCCGCGTGGGTCCGGTATCCCCTGACGTTTCTGTGGATAGTGGGCCTTACCAACGCGGTCAATTTCATAGACGGGGTCGACGGGCTCGCGGGGGGCGTCGCTTTCTTTTCCGCCCTTTTCTTTGCCCGGATCTTCGCGGTTCTTTCGGGCGGGCCCGCCGTTTCCCTGTACCTCTGTCTCGCCGCCGTCATCGCCGGTTTCCTGATCTTCAACGCGCCCGTCCCCGGCGCGAAAATATTTATGGGAGACGGCGGAAGCCAGTTTCTCGGTTTTTCCCTCGCCGTCCTTCCCCTTGTCGAAGGCGGGCGCGGTTCTGTTCCGCTGCCGTTTCTGTACTGCGCGGCCCTGCTTGTCATCCCCTTGCTGGACACCGTATCGGCGATCTGGCGGCGCATCCGGGACGGAAAGCGTATAGACAGCCCCGATCAGGCCCATATACACCATAAACTCCTGAGCATGGGACTTTCCGCCGCGTCCGTCGACTTGGTCATCTGGGCCCTGCATCTTGCCGTCGGGTTTTTGGTGTACGCGTCCATACGCATTGGGGGAATTCCTTCCCTGGCGCTGCTCGGCGCGGCCTACGCTCTGGCGGGGGCCTTTTTTATCAGCGTTCATTTCCTTAACAGACGGGGCAGAAGGCTGCGGGAAGGGACATATCCCGAGCCAAAGAAGGACAGAAACGCCTCATGATACAGGAGGAAGGCCCGCCCCCGCGCCGTTACTTTGACTGGGCCGCCACGGCCATTCCCTCTGCGCCGGGGGAAACGGATTCGCGGTTCCCCGGCTTCGGAAATCCTTCCTCCCCTCATCTTGAAGGGCGGAGGGCGCGGGAATACCTCGAGGACGCGAGAACCCGTTCCGCCGCGGTCCTGGGAGTACCCGTACAGACAATTTACTTTACGTCGGGGGCAACCGAGTCAAACGCGATAGTCCTTTATTCCCGGCTTCTCAACAGGGGGAGCGGCCGCATTCTCTATTCCGCGGCGGAACACCCTTCGATACGGGAAAACTGCCGCGTGCTTGAAGGGCTGGGAAAACCGGCCGCCGCCATTCCGGTGGACGGGGACGGCAGGGTGCGGCCGGAAGCGCTTTCCCGGACCCTTGAAAAATACGGGGACGCCCGTTTTGCCGCCGTCATGGCGGTGAACAACGAAACCGGGGCCATAACCGACATGACGGCTATTCGTGACGTTCTGCGAAAACGCGAAGGGCCGCCCGTACACCTGCACTGCGACATTACCCAGGCAGTAGGCCGGACGCCTGTGGATCTTTCCCTCTGGGACGCGGATTCGGCGGCGTTAAGCGCCCATAAACTGGGCGG
>JAISEB010000298.1 GCA_031264395.1 Treponema sp.
TGATGTGTTCCCTGTTGGCGGCGCTTATTTCGGATACCTTGACGACAGCTTCGCTGATGTTGTCCGCCCCGGCGGCCATTTCCGTCATGCCGCATCTGATCTCCTCCGTGACCATTTCCAGGTTCCGGCTTTCCTTTGCAACCTCCCTTGAACCGGCGAGCATTTCGGAGGACCCCTGTTTGACTTGCAGGGTAAGTTCGTTGAGCCTGGCTACCGCATCGAGGATCTGCTTGCTTCCGGCGCCCTGCTCTTCCATGGCGTCGCATATGACGGTTTCCTGATCCGACACGGTTTTTACCTTGCCGTCAATGGCCGCAAAGTTTTCCGTGACGGTATTGGTGGATATGACGATCTTGTCGATTGAATTTTTTATTTTTTTAAGGGTGTCGGAGATGATCTTTGACTGGACGCTTGAGTTTTCGGCGAGCTTGCGGATCTCGTCCGCCACTACGGCGAAACCTCTGCCCGCCTCCCCCGCGTGGGCGGCTTCAATGGCCGCGTTCATTGAAAGGAGATTGGTCTGGTTCGCGATGTTCCGCATGACCGAATTGATCTCGAGGAGGCCTTCAGACTCGCGGGCGATTTCCTGTATGTCTTCCGACACGTTTCTGATTCCGGTCCGGCCCGAATCCGAGGCGGCAATAAGTTCTTCAACATTCGCGGCGTTTTTGACAAGGGTGCCGGTAACGCCTTCTATGCTGGCAAGCATCTTTTCAATAGCGGAAGACGAAAGGGACACGCTTTCGGTCTGCTGCTCCACATGGACGCTGAGCTTTTCGATATTGGCCGTTACTTTCTCCATGGCCGCGCCGGTTCCGGCGACGCTTGCCGACTGGTTTACTACTTCGCCCTGAATGCCCTGTATAGAGGAGGTAATTACATTAATGACCGCCGTAGTCTGATCCATGTTCGAGGCCAGTTCGTCCCCAATCTCAAGGAGGCCGGAGCTGAGTTTCTTGATGACTATGACAAGATTTTTTATTTTTTCCAGGGTAAGGTTGAAATAAAGCGCGAGTTCATCGATTTCATCTTCCCCGGAAACCTTTATGCGCCTTGTAAGGTCCCCTTCGCCGCCTGAAATTTCCCGGAGTATGGTATTCATTGTCCCCAGCCTTGCGAACATCATCCTGAGCAGCAGGAACAGTAAAAGGCCGCCCGCGAGGACAAAGCCTGCGCCTATCTCCGCATGGCGGACCGCCACGGCGGTGATTGATTCATGGAGGGACGTGGCGTCAAAATCGCAACCCACAATGCCCGTCATTTTTCCCGATGAATTAAAGACAGGCGTGTAAATTGAAACCATCCAGCCCCATTCTCCCTGGCTGGACATGTCGTCGAATTCCGTTTTTTGGGTTTCCCAGCATCTGAAAAACGCCGAGTCGTAATCCGACACGTCTTCGGTCTCCCCCAGCGGGGAAAAATCTTCCCCGCTGTCCACGGCGGCGCTGCCGTCGATGACGTACATGTATTCGTTTCCGCCCGCGGGAGCCATGGAATAAAGATATTCGGCGCTGGAAAAATTCTTGAGCTTGAGGAGCTGGTCCTGGGTGTCAATGTAAAAGGGGTCCCGGCTGTCCAGGGTTTTTACAAGCTCTTCGAATTTATCGCCGTCTATCATCGAGGCCGCCGTTTCGGCAATGTAGATCCCCTGTTCGGCAAATATTTTCGACGCCTCCCGGCTGGTCTCGCCGGTTGAGAGGATCGACGTGGCGGCGCTCATGATAATTATAAACGCCGAAAAACACAGGATGAAACGGAATCTAAGGGTTTTTATAACCTTCATGAAAGAACTCCTTTACCTGAAACATACAGTAAGTACAGGGACGCCCGGTTTCCGGGACGCCGCCTTCTTTCCGATAAAAAATACCACAGGCATATCCACAGGCCGCGTATGACGGTGACAACGCTGACGGCAACCCAGACGCCGTACAGGCCGAGGCTGGTCCTTGAAAGCGCGTACGCAAGGACCGGCTTTGTAAGGTTGGTAAGAACGCTGGCCAGTGACGGAGGAAGGGTCCGCCCTGTTCCCTTAAAAGCGCCCGCGCCTACGCCTTCAAGGTTCATGGGAAGCTGCGCGAAGGCAAAGATACGGAGGTAGATTGCCCCCAGCCCGGCCAGCGCGGGATCGGGAAGAAAAAGGGAAAAAACAAAGCCGCCCAGTGTCCAGAGAAAGAGGGCCACAAGAGCGCCCCAGACCGTCATGATGACAAGGGAAAGCCTGACGCTTCTGGCTATGCGGTCCCATTTTCCGGCGCCGTAATTCTGGCCTATAAAGGCAACCATGGCGGAACTAAAGCCTCCCCCTATAAGCCAGGAAAGGGATTCGATCTGCGAGCCTATTTTGCTTACGGCCACCGCGCTTGCGCCGAACGAGGTTTCGACCCGGGAAGTCGCCATGGCAAGCAGGCAGAACGCTATGCTTTCCACGCCGATGGGAAGCGACCATTTGAGGATGGCAAGCATCCGGGATTTTTCGGGCCGTATCCTGAACGAAAAATATTCAAAGGGCCTGCCTTTGTAGAAGACGATGCCCCAGAGCGTAAGGAGCGCCACCAGCATCTGGGAAATGGCCGTTGCCACAGCGGCTCCCTCTACTCCCATATTCAGGGTGAAAATAAACAGGGGATCAAGGATGACGTTAAGCACAAGCCCCGCGCCGCTCAGGATAAAGGGAGTTCTGGAATTGCCCGAACCGTTGAATACGCCTATGAGGCAGCTGGATATAAAGGCCGCAGGCGCACTGAAGGAGACTATCAGAAGGTAGCGCGCCGCGTCCGAGGCCACGTCCGCCTCCCTGAAGCGGAAAAAGCCGATAAGTTCGCGCCTCAGGAAGATTGCGCACAGGGCAAAAACGGCCCCTATCGCCGTGCCCAGAAAAAGGGCGTTTTGGGCAAAGGCCAGCGCGGCCTTTTTATCGCCGCGCCCGAGCGACTGGGCGACGCCTATTTCGGCCCCCATTCTGCCTATGAGGATGAAACCAAAGGACAGCCACATGTACATGCCGGCCGCGCCGGCCGCGGCCACAGCGTCGCTTCCCACCCTGCCGAGCCAGAACATGTCGGTAAGGTTGTAGGCCATCTGTACAAACTGGGTTCCCATAATGGGAACGGCGATGACAAGCAGCTTGCGGACAATGCCGCCGCTTGTAAGATCAAAAGTTCCCGCATTCCGGCTGTCTGTCTTCATAATGCTCCAGGTACCAGTGACGAGTTTAAATTTTATCGCATAAAATTTAAACTCCCCTGTATGGATTACGATTGCATTGTCACAGGCGGCGGGCACGCCGGCATAGAAGCGTCGCTTGCCGCCGCCAGGCTCGGCCTTTCAACGCTCCTTGTTACCCAGAATCCCGACCGTATCGGGGCGCTTTCCTGCAATCCCGCGGTGGGCGGCCTTTCCAA
>JAISEB010000303.1 GCA_031264395.1 Treponema sp.
CCCGCATAGGGCGCACCGGCATTCCCCTTCTTGACGCGGCGGCCTCCCCGCCCTGGGAATACCGGAACAGGGTGCGGCTTCACCGCGCCGGGGAAAACCTGCCCGCGGGCTTCAAGGCAGAGGGGAGCGGCAGGGTAATCGCCGCCGCGGACTGTCCTGTCGCGGAGAGCGGCGTCCGCGCGGCGCTGAAAGAGGGAAGGTTTCCCCAAAGGGAATGTTTTACCGTCTATTCCCGGAACGGGCTGTTCCTCTGCGAAGGAGGGCTGGAAAGGGGCCGCACGCGGCTTCTGGACAGGGAGATAACCCTTGACGCAGGGGTATTTTTCCAGAGTAACGCCGTCATGCTGGAAAAACTCATAACGGATCTGCTTGAAACCGCCGAATCGGCCCCCGGGGGCCTTCCCGCCGCCGATATCTACTGCGGGGTGGGAACCTTCGCCCTTTTCCTCAAAGACCGTTTTTCCCGCGTCGATCTGGTGGAAGAAAACCGGGCGGCGCTGGAACTGGCCCGCGAAAACGTACAGGGCAAAGGGATTGCGTTTTTCGCCATGAAGGACGAAGATTGGGTTAAAATGAAAAACGGCGGAAGAACAGGCGGCGCGGGGGATTACGGCTTTGTCGTGGCCGACCCGCCCAGGCGGGGCCTTTCTCCCGGCATGAGGCGCTGGCTTGCCGCAAAGGGGCCGCCGCTTTTTGCCTACGTGTCCTGTGATCCCGCCACCATGGCAAGGGACAGCGGGGAGCTTGCGCGGGAATACGATCTGGAAAAAGTATACTTGTACGATTTTTACCCCCAGACCGCCCACATTGAAAGCATGGGGGTTTTCAGGCGGAAAGGCGGAACATGAGGCGGGGCGTTTTTCCGGGACGGTCCGCCCTGTTAAAGGCGCTTCTCTTCATACCCTTCCTCCTTCCCGCCCAGAATCCCGGCGGCGAGGGGCCTTTTTCCGCCGATCCGATCTGGCGGCAGGCCCTTGGCGGGGAAGTAACGGGCCTTCCCGCGGCGCAGGTTCACTCGGCGGTGGTGGTGCTGGACGGCGGAAACATCAAGGCGTATTCGGACGGCGGCCGCCCGCTCTGGGCCTATTCCGCCAGAGGAAAACTCAGCCCCTATGTCGCCCGTTCGCGGGAAGGAACCTGCTACATTTCCAGAACCAACGGGACCTTCATCGCGGTTAACAGGGCGGGCCGGGAACTGTGGCGGGCGTATCCCGGCGGCCCCCTTTCGGGAAACGCCGTTCCGGGCTGGGACGGCCGCGTCTACGTTCCCACGGAAAAACGCCTCTCCTGCTATACCGCGTCGGGCTGCCTCCTCTGGCGGCGCGATCTTGCCGCGGGCATTTCCCTCAGCCCCCGGCTCGATCAAAACGGCGGAATTCTGGCCGTGCTTGAAAACGGCGATCTTGTACGAGTCGATCCTTTCGGCCGTATTTTTTCCCGCCGCCTTTCAGAGGTTCCCCGGGCCGTCCTTTCAATGGCCCTGCCGGGGGAAACGGGAAACAGTGAAACATGGGGCCGTACCCTTATCCTTTACGGAAACGGCCGCGTGGAAATGCTTGACCCGGCCAGGCCGGGCGGGGCGCCCTACACCTTTCCGAGGCTTCCCTCCCCGCCTCTGGCGGCTGTAAGCCGGGAAAACATGGCGGCGGCGGTTCTTCAAAACGGCGAAGTGATCCTTGTTTCGGGAACAGACGGCGGTTTTATCTGGACGGGAAAAAGCCATCTGGCAATGGGCCCAGGCCGCGCCGCCGGGCGGACGGGAGACGGCGGGGAAAACATCGTGATGCTCTACGACGAACGGGGCGTCTATGTGCTTTCCAAATCGGGGGCGACAGGCTTTACCGAAGACGGGAGGCGGCTCTGGTACATACACCTTGAGGGCGCGGCGGCCGTTCCCGCCTTCGGGGACGAGGGGGTTCTCTATTCGGGGGGCGCCGACTGGATACTCTACGCCTACAAACTCGAAGACCGGGTGCGGGAAAAAAGGGAATCCCTCTACGGGCCTCTTCCCGGCGGTTCCTACGGGACGGGAAAGCCGCCCCCCTCGTCCTGGGCGGACGATCACTTCCGGTTTGAGGAAGAAAGCCTTGAGCGGGAATTTAACCGTATCGAGGCGGCGCTCGAAGCGGGAGAACTGGGGGAAAACGAGCTTGAATACGCGGCCTACCTGATGGAAGCCGCCGGAAGCAGCGCGGATCTTCTGGGACCCGCGAAGGCCCGCCCGCCGGTGCAGGTGCGGTACCGGGTACGGGCGCTGCGGCTCCTTTCCGTTTTCGGATCAAGTGAAACCATCCCCTTTCTTGTAAACGTGTTTACCCGCGACGACGAGGCCCCGGTCAAGGCCGCGGCCGCCGCGGCGATAGGCGCCATAGGCCTTGATCCCGGCGGAGACGCCCTCAGGGTCTTTGCCGCGGCCGTCTACTCTCCTCTAATACTCAGGGAAGAACAGGTGCTGGCCGCCATCGCGTCGGCGTGCGGGGCCCTGTGCCGCTTTTCGGGCCCTCCCCTGAGCGATACCGGGGTAAAGATCCTCACCGCCCTTACCGGTGATACACCGCCGTCTTCCGTGCGGGCCATAGCCCGGCGTGAACTGGACACCCTGCGTCCCTGAACATATAATTGAAAGTACCCAAGGAGGGACGATGTATGACCAGGAAATACGGGTATTTTGTATCTGTCCTAGCCGCCCTTTTTATCGCCGGAAGCGGAGACGTTTACGCGCAGGTTGACCGGGACGAGCTTGAAAAGAGCCAGACCCCGGTAGCCTTCATCAACTACGAGGGCCCCCACGCGCGGATAGAAACCCGCGCCCAGATACGGAATATCGGCTACAGCCTGGGAGTACAGGTCAACGCGGGAACGGCCCGGCCCGGCGCGCCGAACCGGTACTTCGTCATCCATCTTGTTACCGCCCCCGAGGCCGGTAAACTGGACGCCGACATCTTCGGCCTTGGGGTCGATACCGGCGTCGATCATATCAGGAACCTCAGACGCATTGTGCAGGGGTATCTGGAAGGATCATACGGTTATACCGAACAGGACGCGTCCCTTCTCGCCGAATACATCACCATATACAACGCGGTGTACCGGGGGGACTGGGATTATTTTACCGGCCGTTACAAGAACCCGGTAGTGTCATATCTGACTTCCGAAAAGGCCGGCCTTTCCATACGTTACGACGAATGGCCCGGCCAGACCCTCATGCTGATCCCCCTGGGGCCCGGCGGTTTAAGTTCCGTGGACACTTCCTCCCTTTCGGATTCCCGCATAACGGAAGAACTGCGGCGCGAAGACGACCGGGGCATAGAACAGCGGCGCGACATGGTGGATCTTAAGGAAAGGGAAGCCGGACAGGCTGAACAGCGCGCCACCGTCGAGCGTGAAGCCATACGGGAAGAGGAACGGAGAATAGCCGAAGAACGGGCCCAGGTTAACCGCGACCGGGACGATATAGCGCGGGAACAGGAGCGTAACCGGGCGGATCAGGAAGCGGGCAGAGTGACCCCCGAAGAGGCGCGCGGCAGAGACCAGGCGCTTGAGGAAAGGGAGAGGGACGCGGACAGAAGGGACGAGAATCTGGAAAGGCGTGAAGACGCCCTTGCCGAACGGCGCGATGAGGCGCAAAGGTCGCAGGAATTCGCCGAACGCAAAACCGATGAAGCCCAGAGGGAACGCGAGGAAATAGCGAGGGATCAGCAGGAAATTATCGATCAGGAAGGCAGCCGCCCGGCCGCGGCAGGGATCATCGGTGTCAGCATACTGACGCCCGATTCGTCCGCCGGCCGCGTGACAAGCATTGATCCCCTCTCCGGCGCCGAGCTGAAACAGTCCGCCATTTCAACGGTAAGGGTAAGAACCTTTACCCGGGCGGGGGACAAGATCCTTGCCGTAGCCGGCGAAGACAAGGGCAACTACGCCGTAAGGCTCGTCGAAATTTCGGGCGATACCCTTGAGATGGTAAAACAGGGCGACGACGACATACACCCGCAAAGCCTCCTCTGGGTAAACGGGGGCGATCTTTACGCGGTAACCTTTTCGGACGGCGCCGCGCGCCTTGGCCGTTTCAACACCGATCTGGCGCGCCAGGCGCTTTCCCCTGTCACGGTGCATCCCCTTGCCTCGGTCATCTTTTC
>JAISEB010000006.1 GCA_031264395.1 Treponema sp.
GTCCGTGGTTGTTTTGAATTCGGGATTACTGCCCCACATTGACAGGGGGTCCCCCCAGGCTTTACTATTGAAAGTATGGCGGAAGAATTTTTTTTGAACGACGCCGATTTTGAGCAGTACCGTACTCTAATCTACAGGGAAAGCGGCATTACTTTTACGCCAACCAACCGCTCCATACTGGAAAGCAGGCTCCGGGAGCGGCTGAGAACCAGGGAAAATTCCACCGTTAAGACCTATTTTGATACAATTTCGCGGGACAAGGAAGAATTAAAGAGTTTTCTGGATTCCATAACCACCAATTTGACCCGTTTTTTCAGAAATCAGGCCCATTTTGACGCTTTGGAGCACTTTGTGGTTCCCGAACTGCTGAAAATCAAACACGGGGGGCCGGGCGCCACCCTTAAAATATGGAGCGCGGGCTGTTCTACCGGGGAAGAACCCTATACCATCGCCATGCTGATGAAGGAAATCCTTCCCCCTCTGTGGAAATATGAAATTGTGGCCAGCGATATCAGCCTTAAATGCCTGATGAGCGCGAAAGAAGGTTTTTATTCGGACAACCGTATCACCGGAATTCCCGATTCCTACCTCAAGAAGTATTTTGACAAGGCGGAGGGAGGCTACAAAATACACGAAGACATCATGTCAACCATACGTTTTGACTATCACAATCTAAAAAACGACTCCGGCCTGCGGAATCTGGACATTGTCTTCTGCCGTAATGTGATCATCTACTTTGACGAAGCGGCCCAAACCGCGGTTATCAACCGGTTCTGGGATTCCATGGCCGCGAAGTCCTTTCTTTTCATAGGCCATTCGGAATCCCTCTTTGGCATGAACACCCAGTTTGAATTTGTCAAAACTCAATGGGCAACATTGTATCGTAAATTTACGGGAGCGTGATGTGGGTGACGAAGTATCTGTACTGATAGTTGACGATTCCGCGCTGATGCGTAATCTCATCGGCAGGATGGTCGAGGCCACCCCGGGGCTGGTTGTCGCCGAGAAGGCCATGAACGGGATCTTTGCCCTGCAAAAGATTCCAAGGGTCAATCCGGATGTTATTGTCCTGGATTTGGAAATGCCCGAAATGAACGGGATAGAATTCCTTAAGGAACGGAAGAAACAGGGAATTACGATTCCCGTGGTGATCCTTTCGTCAATAGCCGCCCGGGGCGCGGAGATAACCATGGAGGCGCTGGCGCTTGGGGCCAGTGATTTTATCCAGAAACCGTCGGGTTCCGTATCCGAGGATATTCATACCGTAAAGGATACCCTTGTGGGTATGCTTCTGGGGTACGGCGGGCAGCACCGCCGCAGCCAGGGGAAGAAACTCCTCGCGCAGTCTGAATACCCCAAAAAAGACGAGAGCAAGGACAGGCCCAAAATTTCAGGCGC
The DNA here is from genome assembly GCA_031264395.1 of Treponema sp. GTDB lineage: Bacteria > Spirochaetota > Spirochaetia > Treponematales > Breznakiellaceae > JAIROE01. The sequence goes on from JAISEB010000006.1 coordinate 1,399, forward strand.
GCCCCCGGAGCCCGCCGCTTTTCCCGCGCAGATCCGCAAGCCCGGGAAAACCGAGATTATCGCCATAGGCATTTCCACAGGCGGGCCCGACGCCCTTCGCACGGTTTTTGCCAAACTGGACGCCAACCTTGCCGTTCCCATTCTGGTTGTACAGCACATGCCTCCGGGCTTTACCAATGAATTCGCCAAGAGCCTTGACCGCGTCTGCCCCCTCGATGTAAAAGAGGCCGAAGACGGGGACGCCGTGCAGCCCGGCCGCATTCTTATAGCCCAGGGGAACAAACATCTGGAAGTGGAAAGAGCGGGCCTTTCTCCTGTGGTCCGCCTTTCGGACGCCCCGCTGGTTTCAGGCCACCGCCCTTCCGCCGATGTCCTCTTCGCATCGGTGGCCATGACCTATACCAACCACGCGCTGGGGGTAATCATGACCGGCATGGGCCGTGACGGCGCGCAGCAGCTTGGAACCATCTACAAGGAAGGCGGCATGACCCTGGGCCAGGATGAGGCCAGCGCCGTGGTTTACGGCATGCCCCGCGTCGCCTGGGAACTGGGCCATGTAATGGAACAGGTTTCCCTTGAAAACATGGCCAGGAAGATCTGCGACGTCGCCAAGACTCCGCGTTAACGGCTCCTTCTTTCGATGTTCTCTTTTGAAAACCTTGACGTACTAAGGCTGAATCTCCGCGCGCCGCTGTTCTATATCAAGGACGAAAAGCTCTCTCCCTTTGTCCGGCCCTCGGACCGGCAAAAGCGGCCCTTCCCCTGTGAAACGGAGGAAGACGGCGTTTGCGGGGAATATATTTTCCGCTTTGAAATCGAAGAAGACAGGGGAAATGTCATAGATCCCGATCCGGCGGGCTATCTGGGAAGCCCTCTTTTTTCGGGCCGCCGGGCGGAAGACCGGGATACGGCGTCAGGCCGCGCGGAGACTTGTTTTGAACTTTCCGCCGGAACGTATTTTTTCGCGCAGGCGCGGGAGGCTCTTGATCTGGAGGAATGTACCCTGATGGCAATTGAGGTGCAGAGGGAAATACTGTGGCAGCGTCTGCCGCCCCGCAGGGTCCTCTATGTCAGACGCCTTTTCGAGCACGGGAAGCCGGTAACCCAGGCCTGGAGGACGTTCACGGTTCAGGCAAAGCCCTTTCTCTAAGGAAGCTTCGCGGCTTCTACCATATAACGGACATCGACGTCGCCGCCGGGGGCGGCCTGCTTTTTCATTTCAATTACGAAAATTATCGATGATCCGTCGCGGGGCGCCGTCATGACCTTGCGGATGCGGTAAGAGACAACGAGGGGCCGCTTGAGCTGGGGCGCCCCCATGGTGTAGGTCCGCCTGCCGCCGTTTCCGGAAACTTTTTCCAGATCGATGTAGAAGGAAGACTTCAGGGTGGAACCGGAACCTTCCGTAAAGGGAACCAGGGTTGCCCGGTAAAAATCGCCGCTTTCAAAATCCCTGAATTCTATGGTTTCGCCGCGGCTGCCGTTGTCGTTTTCCAGTGAAACATACAGGGGCTGCCCCTGGCGGCAGAAGTCAACGCGGTACTGCTCGGCGATGGAGGCGTTCCGGGAAATGATGCGGTACAGGGCGCCTGAACCGTCCTGGCCCGCGACAACCGGCGTGTCGTGGAAGTAGGAAATTTTTCCCCCCGCCACGAAGTTGTTCCGCGGTACGTCGACTACAAAGAGGTCGGCCCAGGGTTTCAGGGTTCCCGACTGTACCCCGTACTGGGCAAACATGTAGGTTCTGCCGTCGGACGAAAAACCAAGATCCACAAAGGAGGCGGTATCTCCCGCCCAGAGAGAGGCGGCAAGCGCCAGAATGGCCGTTACGCAGATATTTTTCTTTGCCATTGAGATCTCCTCTTTACCAGTATCGGAAAAAAACATTATGTCTTGAGGAAATCTCCTCGTCCGGTTATGCTTTCATTATGACCCTTTCCGGCAGGAATTTGTGCCTAAAAACGGGAATTTTCGTGACCTTCGTCTTTCTGGTTTTAACGGCCGTTTCGGCCTTTTTCATTATTCCCGCCGCTCCGGCTGTTTCCGCCGAAGCCGTCCGCCGCCCCGCCGGTATTCTGGCGGCCTTTATCGGCCGGTTTGCCGGGCCCAGCCCCTACGCGCCCCTCGCGGCCATTGGGGGATCTGTGTTCTATTCGTTTATCGCCGCCGTTTTAATTTACCGTTACTTTGAAAAAACCCAGTCGCCTGAAATTCTCTTTATCGCCTGTTTTGTGCTTTCCTTTGCGCTGGAAGGAATGCGGGCGGTGGTTCCTGTAAGCCGGGTCTTCGTGCTTCCCGGCCGCTATCTGCTCGCGTCTTCGCGGCTCTTGCTCTTCGGAAGGTATTTCGGCATCTTTTCCCTCTTTGCCGCCAGCGTATGCGCCGCCGGTTTTGAGGTGCAGAAACAGCGGAACATCCTCTTTATTACGGCGGTGGCCACGCTGGTCATTGCCCTGGGGGTTCCCGTCAACACCCTTTCGTGGGACTCGGCGTTCAGCATGATATCCGGCTATATACACATGTTCCGCATGGTGGAAGCGGGGGTGTTCATTATTACCATAGCGAGTTTCCTAATATCGGCCTATTCCCGCGGCTCCGGGGAATTCATCTTTATAGGACTTGGGATCTTTCTGGTGTTTCTGGGAAGGCTCCTCGTGCTGGGCGCCGATTCATGGCCGGCCCTTGCGGGCCTTCCCGTCCTTGCCGCCGGTACGTGGATCATCTGCGTCAGGCTGCACCGCGTGTATCTGTGGATGTAGGCGCCCTCAGGGCG
>JAISEB010000031.1 GCA_031264395.1 Treponema sp.
TTACAAGGAGAAACGACATGGCCCAGGCCAGTAAAAATGCCCGTACTTCCAGCGCCACCCAGAAATTCTTTTGTTCCTGCGGCGGTGAAATCAAAATGAAAACCGTTTTCGAGAACGGCAAGGTCAAAAATCAGGCCGAATGCGAAAAATGTAAACGGACGGAACGGCGTCCTTCGGATTTTAAGTAAAGCTTTCCCAAAAAGCTTACGTACTACATAATGTGGGGGTTTTCTTTTGGCAGTTAAGAGTAGTTCCGCCGAAAAGCGTCACCGGCAAAGTGAGGAAAGGCGGCTCCGGAACAAGGCGGTAAAGAGCGCCGTCAGGACCAGCGCAAAGAAATTTGTTGTTTTGGCCCGAAAAAAGGAAATTGACGAAGCGGAAGCGGCGTTAAAGGAAATGATTAAAAAAATCGATTCCGCCGCCCGCAAGGGGATTATCAAAAAAAATGCCGCGGCCAGGAAAAAATCCCGGATGCAGCTCCTTTTCAATTCCCTGAAAAAAGCCCAGTAGGTGAAGAAGTAGTCCTTATATATCCGGTAAAGTGGATTTTACGAGGTACTCGTACAGTAAAAGGGCGATTAACCTCGAACCACGCGAACGAGGCGTATTTTGCTTTGTCTTTCGGGATTATTTCCGGGAACCCGCTCACCGCGGGGAGTTTCAGGCGGATGCTGAGGACAGGATGACAGGGAAAAAAATTACCAAGACTGAGCTTGTCGACGGGGTGTACGAAAAAACGGGAATAATCCGCAAAGATATAAAGACGGCGCTGGATTTGGCGTTTGAAGGCATCAAGGAGGCGCTTGCCGGCGGAACAGTGGTAGAACTTCGGGGTTTTGGCACGTTTGAGGTGCGCAGGCGCAAGGGCCGCCAAAAAGCCCGAAACCCGAAAACAGGGGAATATGTTTCGGTGACCAGCCACGGCATTGCCGCTTTCAGGCCCGGCAGGGAGATGAAACAGGCGGTATGGAATGTTGCCTCCGAAGACGCTGAAAACGCTCCGGGCGTACTGGCTTCGGACAAACCGGCGAGATGATCCGGGCCGGTAAAAAGGGTTTTCCGGCAAGAGACGTAATAGTAGAGACGTAACAGTATGGACAAAAAGATAGACAGGCAGTTGGTTCAGGAAAACACTCCGGGGGGCGTAAAAGGCTTTTTTATCAATCTGGGGCTTGTTGTCCTGGGCGTTTTGCTTTTTTCCCTTTCGTTTCCGAACCTCCTTGTCCTCAAGGGCATTCCGATCCTCGCGTGGGTTGCCTATGTGCCGGTTTTTATCCTGATCCGCAGGGTATCGGTTCCCGCGTCGGTATGCTGGGGCGCCCTCTACGGCTATGTTTCCTACAACGCTTTTAATTACTGGCTCAGCGTTTTTCACCCGATTGCGGGCCTTGTCGTTTGTTCGATTTATCTGGTATATCTGGCCGTTCTGTTTCCCCTTTTAAAGCTGGCCCGTATCCTGTTTCCCAAACGGGGCTACCTGCTCCAGTGGCTTTTGTGGCTGGGTTACGAGTACCTTCGCACCAAAGGCTTTTTGGGCTATTCCTACGGCGTTACCGGCTATTCCCAGTGGGAAATGCTTCCCGTCATTCAAATAGCCAGTATCGGGGGCGTCTGGGCCGTATCGGCCCTGGTGCTTTTTCCGTCGGTCTTTTTGGGATCGGCGCTTCCCGCCCGGTTTACCGCAGAACCGGGGCGCGCGGCCGTTTCGCGGGCGGTTTTTGCCGCCATCGCCGGTTTTTTCCGCCGGGAAAGGATCTTTGCCCTCCTGTGGGCCGCCGCGCTTGCCTTGACCCTGGTCTACGGCGTTGTTTCGCCGGTAGATTATTCGGCGGCGCCCAGGGCAAAAATCTCCCTTATTCAGCAGAATAACGATCCCTGGAAAGACGACGGCCCCGCGGCTTACGTGGCCAACCTCCGCGTGCTCACGCGTCTGTCGGAAGAGGCCCTGGCCGCCGAGCCTGATTCGGAACTGGTGGTCTGGTCGGAAACGGCCTTTGTTCCCCGCATTTACTGGCACCTGACCTACCGGGATCAGCCGGCCTTCTATCCAATCGTCAAGGATCTGATGGATTATCTTGCGGAAAAGGACGTTCCGTTTGTGCTGGGTAATGACGACACCCGCAAAGAAGTAAGCGCGCGGGGCTTTTGGGACGAGGTATCGTACAACGGGGTGTGGCTTTTTGAAAAGGATACGATGAAGCAGCTGTACCGGAAACTCCACCTCGTGCCCTTTACCGAACATTTTCCCTACGAAAAGCAGTTTCCGTTCATTTACGACCTGCTTGCCGGCAGGGACGACATTCACCTGTGGAAAGCGGGGAACGATCCGGTTGTTTTTGAAACAGGCCGCCTTAAATTTTCAACTCCCATCTGCTTTGAAGACACGTTTGGGTACCTTTCGCGGAATTTTGTACGGAACGGAGCGGAACTGCTGGTGAACGTTTCCAACGACGCCTGGTCAAAAAGCGTTCCCGCCCAGATGCAGCACCTTTCAATGGCGGTTTTCAGGGCCGTGGAAAACCGCTGTTCGATGATCCGGTCTACCGCCTCCGGACAGACCTGCGCCGTGGATCCCAACGGCAGGGTACTTGCCATGGCGGAACCTTTTGTGGCAACGTATCTTAACGTTTCAATTCCCCTGGTCAAGCCGGCGGCTCTGTATACCAGGTGGGGCGATGTGCTGGGCGTTTTTTTTGCCGCTGCCGCCGCCGCGGTCTTGTTAACCGGAATAATCCTGGCTATACTAAGATCAACGATTCATCCCGCCCAAAAATCTTCCGGCGGGCTTTTGGGCGTTAAATCAGCAGATGAAACAAAAAACAGAAGGGGCGTATGAATACCCGCAGGAAGATACTTGTTATTGATGATGAAACCATAAACGTAGAGTTTTTCGACGTAATGCTGTCGAAACTCGGTTTTGTGGTCGAAAAGGCCGATAACGGAAAAGACGGCCTTGAAAAGGTAAAAAAGTTTTTCCCCGATCTTATCCTCCTTGACAACATTATGCCTAAAATGTCCGGCTGGGAACTTACGAAAATTCTCAAGGCGGATCCAAAATACCGGGAAATTCCCATTATTATGCTTTCCGCCCTTGACGACGTTAAAGACAAAGTCGAGGGGTTTGAACTGGGCGTGGACGACTATATCACCAAACCCTTTAATTTTTCCGAGGTTCTTGCCAGAATCAGGGCCGTGTTCCGTAACCGGGAACTTTTCGCCCAGATTGTGGCCAGGGAATCCCGGCTGAGCCTTGCCGAGGACTTAAGCGCGGCGCTTAAGAGCGACATAGCCCAGTTTATTGAAAGCATGGACGATCTTGACACGGTGGTTAAAGATATTTCGCAGGGTATTCCCGGCAAAAAAGAGCTGTCCGGGTTGCTTGACAACCTTAGAAAAAAAAGTCAGGTTGTCAGAAAGCACATAGCGGGAATCGACGCCAGAATAGAGCGTACGATGACCGAGTGGGAAAATCTCAAGAAAAATGAAATAGGGCTTTCGGCCCTGGAAAGTCAAATACGCAGGTCTCCGCAGGAATCGTAATGGTAAAGACCGGAAAAAGGGAAAAGGCTCCAAAGTATATTGTTCTTGGGGATACCACAAGTTTTGACGGTTTTTTGAAATTTAAAGAGACCCTTTGCATACAGGGGAAATTCAAGGGTACGATTGAGGCGACAGGGGCGCTTATTGTGGACAAGGGCGCGGTGGTGGAAGCCGACCATATTTCGGTAACGTCCCTTACGGTGTATGGCGCCGTGTCCGGCCAGGTGCGGGCGGTGGATAAAATCGACCTTTTGCCCGGCTCAAGCCTGAAAGGCGATATTTCGGCCGGCCGGCTCCGCATAGCCGACGGGGTTCTTTTTGAGGGCCAGTGCAGCATGACCGGAACCGAACGGGAGGTTGAGATCTTTTCCCGTCCCATAGAAGAGATACGGACAGAGCTAAAAAGGAACAATGGACAGCATTGAGGAAAACTGAAGAGAACCTGGTCGCTTTTTTGGCGGAAAGGTCCCTTGTGCTTGCCGCGGCGGAGTCCTGTACGGCAGGTCTGGTCGCGGACCGGATCGCCCGGGTTCCCGGAGCCTCAAAGGTTTTCTGGGGTTCTTTTGTGTGTTACAGCCCCCGCGCAAAAATAAAAATGCTTGGGATAGCGCGCGAGATTCTTGACAGATACGGCCTTGTCAGCGCCGAAACCGCGGCGGCAATGGCCGCGGGGGCGCTTCGAAAAAGCGGCGCCGATCTTGCGCTTTCGGTAACCGGTCTTGCCGGGCCGGAAGGCGACGGATCCGGAACGCCGGTCGGGACCGTCTGGATAGGAACGGCCCTGAAAAAAGGCCCGGAAACGGCCAGGGTTTTTCATTTTACCGGTTCCCGTAACGAGCTGCGCAGCAGAGCGGCTCTGGAAGCCGTTAATCAGATACTGAAACAATTACAGGAGTTTTTTTGATGGCCTACGTAAGGAAATCCCGTACGGTAAAATCCGGCGGTGATCTAATTGGTCAGAATGACGCTGCGGAAGAGCAGCCTGTGGACGGAGAGGATCGTTCCAACGGGAAAGTGGTAGTAAGGGCAAGGCCCCGTCCTGTTCGCAGGACGTATCAGAGCCCGAGCCAGAGCGCCGGAGAGCCGGCAAACACGGAAGGGGAAAGTCCCGCCCCTCCGCCCCAAACTTTTACGGGGGGGCTGCCGAAGCTTCCTTCCATGCCGGATATTTACGGCAAGCCCGAACCCAGGGCCGGAGAAGAAAACGGCAAGCCGCGGCTTTCGATTAACGAGCTTATCCGGCTTAACATGGTCGATCTGCGGGAGCTTGCGGCGAATTACAACATTACCCACGAAGATATGATGGCCCTGAAAAAGCAGGAGATCGTTTTTTCCATACTCAAGGCCCATACCGAGCGCGGGGGCATTATCTACGCGTACGGATCCCTTGAGATACTGCCCGACGGTTACGGTTTTCTGCGGAGTCCGCAGAATTCCTACCTGCCCGGCCCGGACGATATTTACATAAGCCCAAGCCAGATACGGCTTTTTGCCCTTAAAACCGGCGATACGGTTTACGGCCAAATCCGCAGCCCGAAGGAACAGGAACGTTTTTTTGCGATGCTCAGGGTGGAAACGGTCAACTATGACGATCCGACCGTCGCCCAGAACCGCATACCCTTCGACAACCTTACGCCGCTGTATCCTTCCCAAAAGCTTGATCTTGAAACCGTTACCGAAGGCATTTCGGAGCGGATAATCAACCTGTTCTGTCCGATCGGCAAAGGCCAGCGCGCCCTTATCGTGGCGCCCCCGAGAACGGGTAAGACGATCATGATGCAGAAAATCGCCAACGCCATAACCGAGAACCACCCCGAAGTGTACCTTATCGTGCTGCTTATTGACGAACGGCCGGAAGAAGTAACCGACATGGAACGGACCGTCCGGGCAGAGGTCATTTCTTCTACATTTGACGAACAGGCTACCCGGCATGTCCAGGTTACGGAAATGGTTCTGGAAAAGGCCAAGCGCCTTGTCGAACACAAGAAAGACGTGGTGATTCTTCTTGACTCCATAACCCGTCTCGCGCGGGCCTACAACCAGACCGTTCCCGCCTCGGGCAAGATCCTTTCCGGCGGCGTTGACAGCAACGCCCTCCACAAACCCAAACGCTTTTTCGGCGCGGCAAGGAACATCGAGGAAGGCGGCAGCCTTACCATCATTTCGACGGCCCTTATCGAGACCGGAAGCCGCATGGACGAGGTTATTTTTGAAGAATTCAAGGGCACGGGCAACCTTGAAATCGACCTGGACAGGAGGATTTCCGACCGGCGGCTTTTCCCGGCAATCAACATCAAAAAATCCGGCACCAGAAAAGAAGAGCTTCTGCTCACCGAAGAAGAACTCCAGAAAATCTGGATACTCCGCAAGGTTATCAACCCCATGGACGATGTCGAGATTATCGAACTCCTGGTTGACAGAATGAAGAAAAGCAAGAATAATGAAGCTTTCATCAGGTCAATGAATACCGGTTCCGCCGGAAGTGACTAAGGGCGCCCAACCCGGCGGGGTTTTTTGCGGCGTTTTGAAAAGGATCTACATGTTAAGAGGATTATTATGAGAGACAAGATTCATCCCAGATATGAAGAAACGACGATAACCTGCGCCTGCGGGAACGTTATCCGGACCCGTTCTACCGTAAAGGACATTAAGGTGGAAATTTGTTCCGCCTGTCATCCGTTTTTTACCGGCAAACAAAAGCTCGTTGACACGGCGGGCCGCATAGAACGGTTCAGGCGGAAATACAACATCAAGGAGCCCCAGTAAGATTCTCCGCCGAAAGGCGGGGTTTGGGGCCGGTAACCGCCCGAAAGGGTTGACAGAAAGCGCAAGCCGCTGTAAGATATAATGGAAGGATGGTTCCAAAGCTCTTGAAGTTTTGGAACCGGTTTTGATTACAAAAAATTTGGAGTTTTGAAAAAGTCCGCAGAGTTTCTTACCTGAATCTTTTTTTACATGTTCCGGCAGGCCGCGAACAAAAAGATTTCGATTGAAAAACAAAAATCCGCACAGGCTGTACACAGGAATCCGGAACACACGGAACGGCAGCCAGGGCTGTTTTTTGACATCCGGCATTTTGACAAAACTCCCTTATTTGGGAGGCATTATATGAAAATAGGCAACAAACTGCTCGTGATGATTATCACGATTGCCGTACTGGGAATCGGAATTCTTTTGGGAACTGTTTTAATGATTTCCCAAAAACAAATTACCCTGTTGGTCAACAACGAAGTGGAAAATTTGGGAGATTATGAGGCCAGCAAGATTTTAGTCTGGATGAACGCTCGTTTTAGCGTCGCCAGATCCCTTGCCCAGTCGATGGAAGCCTATGAACAGATAGAACCCGAAGACCGGCGTTTTTTTTATACTATACTGCTGAAACAACTGGCCGAGGCAAACCCCGAACTGGCCGCCGTTTGGACCTGTTGGGAACCGAACGCCCTGGACGGCCTTGACGCCCGGTACGCCAATACCCGGGAAAGCGACGCGACCGGCAGATTCATCTCCAATTGTTTCCGGACACCGGAAGGGGTTCAGCTAAGGGTGGTGGAAGATTATACGGTCAGCGGGCCGGGCGACTATTACCTCGTTCCCCTGCAAACCGGGAATGAAGCCATCACGGAACCCCATTTATATAACCTTGACGGAACCAACACCCTGCTTACTTCCCTGGCGGTTCCGATAAAGAAAAACGGCCGGACCATTGCCGTTGCCGGCGTCGATATTGCCCTGTCCGAAATTCAGGCGAACGCGCTCGCCATCAGACCCTATGAAGGCAGCATCGCCGCGGTTTTCACTTACGGCGGCCGTGTGGCAGGTCATTTTGATCCTTCCCGGGTTGGAAAATCCCTGATGGAAACCGAACGGGAAATCCTGGGCAGCCACATGACCGATTTTATGGACGCCCTAAAAGCAGGCACCGACTATTCTTTCTCAAACAGCGTTGTTACCAACGGCGTAAAAAGCCAGTTTACTATCATCAGTAC
>JAISEB010000036.1 GCA_031264395.1 Treponema sp.
ACCCTTTTTTATGCCGCCGACGGGCTTTGTTCCGCGGTCATCGGCTCCCACACGCGGGTCCAGACCGCGGACGAGCGTATACTCAAGGGCGGCACGGCGGTCATTACCGACGCGGGCCGCACGGGCAGTTCCCTTTCGGTGGGCGGCTGTGACGCCGCAGGGCGTATAGGCGGGTACATATCGGGCATTCCCGACTGGACCCGCGAAGCATGGGCGGAACCTGAACTGCAGGGCGTCCTCATCGACATCGGCGGCAACGGCAGGGCCCTTTCTATAGAGCGGATAAGGCTGCCGGTGGCCGCCCCCCCGGCCGAAGGAAAAACGGAAGATCCGGGCGAGGCGGACGCCGGGACGGAATGACATGAGGGGCCGCGTTCACTCGGTCCGGGGAAAAACCGTCTTCATAATCCCCGAAAACACCGCCTGTTTCGGCTGCATGAAGGGCGGGTGCGGGAAACGCGTTGTCCTTGTCGGCGCCGAAAACAGGGACGGCCTTTCCCTTGCCCCCGGCCGCATCGTGGAAACGAACGTAAACCGGGGGGCGCTTCTGGCGCAGACTCTCTTTGCCCTGTTGCCGCCCGCCGCGGGCTTTGCCGCCGGTTTTTTTATCACGGGGCTCTTCCCCTCCGCCGGGATAACCAGGGAGGCGGGCGGGATCTTCCTTATGCTGGCCGGCGGCTTCGCCTGTTTTCTCTTCCGCCGCCGTTTCCCGCCCCGGGAAAAACCCGTTATAAGGCGCGTTCTTGTCTGACAGTAGCGTTGTTCAATAACTTCCGCTTAAAAACGCACTTGCCCGTTTCGCCTACCCGCAGTATATTATAGGCAGGGCGTGTAAAAACGCGCGCCCCCGGATCGCCCGTATGGGGGTCCGATTCTGCCGGGCCATTGCGGCCGGCGTACGCCGGGTTATCGAACAAACCCTATTATCCGGCGTAAAAGGATTTTTTTATGAAAGGTACAAGAATGTATCCGGATCTGGGAACAATCTTCGATGAAATTTTCGAAGCCGCCCAGCATTTCAAGAATGAACTGAATGACGAACTGAGCCGTAATTTCGGCCCGTACGGAAACGGGTTTCAGGGCCGGGGACCCTTTCCCCATGGCAACCCGTTTGACAAGAGTTTTTTCGACGAAAACGCCGATTTCTACCCCAACTATTCTTACCCGCCCATGAATGTCTACATGACCGCCGACAGGACGCTGGTGTTCGAGTTTGCCCTTGCGGGTTTTAACGAAAAGGACATCACCCTTTCTTTTCAGGGCGACTACATGGTATTTTCCGCCGTTATGCCCCGGAATCCTGAAACATCCCGGGAAGGGGAAGAGATGGTCAGGATAGCGGAAAACGAAACGGAAAAAAATTACGGCGGGACGGAAGACCGCCCCTGCGGAAATTCCGGCGGCGGCGAAAACGTGCGGTACTTCAAGCGGCGTCTCAAGCTCAAAGATATTGAAAAGCAGAAGTACTTTGTCCCGCTGGACAAATACGCCCAGGAAAATGTCAGGGCCGTTTACAAAAACGGCATTCTTAAAGTGTCGGTTCCCCCAAAAGATGAACCGGATCAGGGCGACGGCGTAAAGATCGACATAATCAGGGAAGAAGCGTAAAGCTCTTGTAAACCCGGCTGGTTTTGCAAGTCTTGCGCGGGAAAGAGCCCACCGGACCCTTTCCCGCACGCCGCTACTGCCAGGGCTTAAGCATAACCTTGCAGGTGTCGCCGCCCATGAATTTTTCGAACGCCTCCTGAACACGGGAAAAGCCGAACGTTTCGGTGATCAGTTTCGGAACAAGGGGCGATCTTCGAAGAAGCGTGATCATCTCCGCGCGGTCATTGAGATTGCAGTGCCATGATCCCATTAAAGTCAGGCCTTTGCGGATAAAATCCTCGCTTGGGCGTATTGGGATTTCGTTGTGGTTTTCTCCGACAAACGAGATGATCCCCCCAGGCTCAACCGCGTCGATGCACAGGCGCTCGGCGGCCGCGTTTCCCGACGCGTCAATGGCCCGCGTAAGGCGTCCCGGCCGCGCTGCTTCGGCTATCTTGGCGCGGGCGCCGGGATCGGCGGCGTCAAGCACGATGTCGGCGCCCAGCACATCCAGCGCCATTTTCATGCGGAACGGCACGGTATCAAGGGCTATTACGCGGGCGCCCAGAAATTTGGCGATGCACACGGCGCCCATGCCCACAGGGCCAAGACCCGTAACAAGAAGGGTATCAAAGGCTTTAAGGTTCATCCTTTTAATTGAGCTGAAAGCCGGCCCCAGCGCGCAGCAGGCCATGGCCCCCGTGTCATAGGAAATGTCTTCAGGCAGAACGGTACACACAAAATCCTGCACCTTTACAAACTGCGCAAAATGCGTGGCAAAGGGAGGCTTGCTGGTACAGTAAATGTAATTTCCCGTAAGGCATAATTCACAGACGCCGCAGCCGGAAAGCGGATTCAATATGACGCGATCGCCGTTTTTAAGAAGGACGGAACCGGCGCTGTCAACGACAATGCCGGAGCCTTCGTGGCCGGCGTTACGCACCGGGGTATCGCTTAAAAAGGCGGTCTTGTCGCTTCCGCAGATTGGCGTTGACTCAATCTTGACAATCACCCATTCCTTTTCAGGCGACGGATCGGGCACGTCTTCCACATACGCTTTTTTATTCCCCAATACAAGACTTTTCATAAGAGGCACTCCATAAAATAAACTGCGCGCAGCAAACTACGCGTTCGGCCACACGCTGTCCATGGCGGTCTTCGCGGCCCTGAGGGCATCCTCAAAGGCCATGGTTTTAAAGGGTGCGTAAAACGGCTCAACATACACAGGCCCGTCATACGCAAGATCGATAAGCCCCCGCATGAAATCGGCTATCTTGAGAACTCCCGTCGCGCCGGGAAGTTCACGGACCAGATCCTTCTGTTCACCGGCCGGAATACCGGCGGGGGCGTCGTTAATGTGAACCAGCACAATCTGCTTGTTCCCGGAAATCTTTTTGAAATCGGCGTAGGTCTGCCCGGCCAGATCCCAATGCCAGACATCCATAAGAATGCCCAGATTGGAAGTACCGATGCCGTTCATCAATTCCATTATTCCGTCAAGGTTATGAATAAACCCGTACTTTTTTCCCCTGCATTCGGACGGAGGCCCGACAAACTCAAGCCCGAAGCGTATGCCGTGATCTTCCAGCACCTTTGCCGCTTCCCCGAGCCGTGTTTTGTGAAGTTCGTAATTGGCCTTGTAGTCGAGCGTATCGCTCGCGGGGATAATCCAGGTGATGCAGCG
>JAISEB010000097.1 GCA_031264395.1 Treponema sp.
CGCTGTTTGGGAAAAAGGAGGCGGGCCCATGAAAAAATACACCGGGCGGAAGGCGCTGCCGGCCGTCCTTCTGCTGCTCTGCCTGTTCCCGCTTCCGGTTTCCGGCCAGACGCGGACGGAGGAAGTGGTTGATACGGGCCGTTTCGGCGCGGAGGAGCCGGAGGATTCCGGGACTGTCGCGGAGGAAGACATTAACGATAAATGGCTCCGTCTGGGGCTGCGGGCGGGGCCTTCCTTCCGTTTTTACACCCCCTCCAACGACACCCCCTATACCGGGGGCGACACCCAGTCTGTCTCCATGGATCTCTCTCTTCAGGCGAATCTCCGTGTCCTTCCCTTTTTGAGCGTTCAGGCGGAAATGGTGTTCACCTGGGATAACGCGTCCCTGTGGGCCTACAGGCTGGGGACCAATAACGAAACCGACCGTTATACCAACGACTACACCGCCTTTTCCCTCCAGTTCCCCCTCCTGGTAAAGCTCGATCTTTACCCCGGCGCGTTCAAAATTTCCCCCTTTCTGGGCGCTTATCTTCTGGCGCCCCTTGGAAAGCTTAAGGCGTCCAGTTCCCTTGGCGGCGGAAAAAGTTCCCTTTCCTGGAGCCTCTCGCCGCCTCTGGGTTTTCTGGCGGGCGTGAGCGGGTCAAGGAAAGTGGGGCCCGGCGCCGTTATCGCCGATCTCAGGTACACCGCGGATCTTGGCGCTCTAAAGGCAAAAGGCGGAACAATACAGGAATTCAGGCGGGGCGCGGTTTCCCTCACGGTGGGTTATGAGCTGGGTTTCTTTACCAGACAGAAGGGGGAAAGACCATGAAAAAGAAACGCGGGTCCTTCCCTTTAAGAGCCGCCTTCCTCTGCGCCCTTTTCGGCGTTCTGGGCCTGTTTGTGTGTTCCGTCCCGCTTTATGCGCAGACTGCCGCGGCGGAAGAAGGCTGGGGCCTTGATTATGAGGGAAAGGCCATTGTGGCGGTCCTTCCCCTGGCGGGGGATGAAACGGAGATGATACGGCGCTTCCGGAACGGGACCATGGAGGCCGTCGCGGCTCTTCAAAAATACACCCCCCGTGAAGTCGGTCTTTCCGCCGTTGTCATGGCCGAGGTGGAAATACCCACCGACATGCCCCCCGTAAGGAGCCTTGCGATTGGGGCCCGTTACGCCCTTACCGGGGGCGTGTATGCGGGAAACAGGCCGGGGGAACACTACCTGCAGCTCTGGCTCTGGGACATGGCGGGTTCCACCATGATCTACACCGACGATCTGGTGTACGACGACATTGAGGGGGCAATGGAAAGCCTTCCGGGCCTTGTGGAATGGCTCTTTTCCCATATCCGCGAGGTTGTCATCACGGAGACCGGGCCCGCCGCCAAACCGGACCCCCTCTTTACTTTGGGCGTGAGGTTCGGGCCCGTTCCCCGCTGGTACATCGTTCCCGGAGAAGTCTCCTCCGGCGCTTCCGCGCTGAACCTTGAAGGGGGGATATCGGGCGCGGTGCGGATCAATTCCCTTTTTTCCGCCCAGGCTGAAATTATCATGACAGGCGACACCGTGGTGTACCGGGGCGCGGCTCTCGTTGGAAAGCAGTATATACTGGCAAATGAAAGATTCTCCAATGTTTCCCTTATGTTCCCCTTCCTTTGCAAGGTGAATGTGTGGACCGGCCCCGTCCGGCTTTCGCCCCTCGCGGGGTTCTATTTTACGGCTCCCCTGGGGCGGGCCCGTTACAATTACAGCCTCGGCGGGGGGAACAACTCCCGGTCCTGGTCTTTTTCCGTTCCCATGGGGTTCACCGCCGGGCTTGAAGGGGCCGTACAGTACGGGCCGGGGAGGATCTTCGGGGGTATCCGTTATGCCGGAGACTTTGGTATTGTTAGGATTACAGGTGTAAACGTCCGTAGCCTTCCGGATCTAAGCTTCCGGCGGCACGCCGTCTCCCTGTACCTGGGTTATGAATTTGGATTTCTTGACGGAAAGAAGATAGAAACGTTTTTGGGAGAGTTATTCTAGGAGAATGTCATGAAACGGTTAAGCGTTGTCCTTTGCTTGGGTTTTCTCGTGTCTTTGGGATGTTTCGCCCAAATCCAGACGGGAAACGCCTCGTTTAACTCGTCGAAGACGGGACATGCCATAAGCCACTCCAGCCTGTCCTTTGGTACCCGCGTCAAGGTTACCAATCTGCGGAACAACAGGTCGGTGGAGGCTGTGGTAAACGGGAGAATCCCCATAGAAAGAGAGCGGATCGCTGACATTTTCCGTGACGCGGGAACCGATTTGGGAATGGGAAGCGGCCTGACGCTGGTGGAGATCGAGGTGCTGCCGCCCCACGATGTTCCTGCGGCTTCCGGGGAGACGGCCGGGACCCCCGCCGGGGGCGTCTCCGTTGCGGAGGGAAGCCCCCGTCCGCCGGAAGCGGCCCCCGTTTCTCCTGTTCCGCAGGTTTCCTCTCAGGGGGAAAGCTCGTCTTCCTCTTCTTCCTCGTCTTCCGTGCGGGAACAAAGTTTCCCGCCCCCGGCCGCGCCGCAAATACTGCCTGTTCAGTCTATTACCGATGTGCAGTATGTTCAGGTTCCCGGCGGGAACTGCTGTAGTCCCCTTTTGTTCGTGGTGCTGGCGCTTCTGATTGTGGTAATCATTCTTCTTCTGGTAATACTGATCCTCTTCCTGCGGCGTCTTTTCCTCTGGCCCTGGCATTATCCGGTATGGTACCGCCGCCATCTGTTGTACGCCAGGAAACACCGCCGGTAACATGGAGCGTCCCAGGGACCCTTTTTCCGCGGCCGAACTGTTTTCTCTGTGCCGCCGGGAACTCGCGAAACGTGTCGCCGGCCAGAAGGAAATGGTGGACGGGCTCCTTGCCGCGCTTACGGCGGGCGGGCATGTCCTGCTTGAAGGCGTTCCCGGCCTTGCCAAGACACTTGCCGTAAAGAGCCTCGCGGAAATAACGGGGCTTGCCTTTAAGCGCGTGCAGTTTACCCCGGATCTGCTTCCGGCCGATCTTACCGGAACCCTCATCTGGGAGCAGGGCAGGGGGGATTTTTCGATACGCCGCGGCCCGGTCTTTGCCAACGTGATTCTTGCCGACGAGATAAACAGGGCGCCGGCCAAAGTTCAGTCGGCGCTTCTTGAGGCCATGGAGGAAAGGCAGGTTACCATAGGCGAGACGAGCTGCCCCCTGCCTGACCCCTTCTTTGTGCTTGCTACCCAGAATCCCATAGAGCAGGAAGGCACCTACGCCCTTCCCGAGGCGGAACTGGACCGTTTTCTTGTCAAGCTCCTCGTGCCGTATCCTTCCCCGGAAGAGGAGATAGACATTCTGGGAAGAAACGCCCGCATGGGCGCTGCCGCCGGGCCCGCCCTCGAGGCGGTGCTGGACGCCGCCGCTCTTCTTGGCCTCCGCGAGGCGGCAAACGCGGTCCGTTCCGATGAAAAAATAGCCAGGTACATTGTCTCTCTTGTTTCCTCCACGCGGCCCCTTTCCACGCGGGGCGGTCTTTCGGGGGCCGGGGGAAGCGGGGGGGCCGCCCCGGCGCGTCTTCCCAAAGAGGGGTTTTACCGCCATATTTCCTACGGCGCTTCCCCACGGGCGTCCATTGCCCTGCACCGGCTTTCCCGCATTTTCGCCCTCATGGAAGGCCGTTCCTTTGTCACCCCCGAAGATGTCAAGGCCGCCGCTTTTCCCGTCCTCCGCCACCGCATCGTCCTTTCCTATGAGGCCGAGGCGGACGGCCTTGATACGGACGCGGTTATTTCCCGCATCCTCGCTCTGGTGCCCATTCCCTGATATGGACAGGCGTGAACTTCTCGGGCGTATTGTTACTTTTCCCATCATTGCCGCGGGGCTTGCCGAGGATCTTCTTGCCGGAAATTACCGTTCCATTTTCCGGGGACAGGGAATAGAATTTGACGGGGTCCGCCGTTACGAGCGCGGGGACGACATCAGAACCATAGACTGGAACGCCAGCGCCCGTTTCGGGCGGCCCTATGTAAAGACGTACAGGGAAGAACGGGAACTTTCGGTTTTTATTGTTCTTGACTGTTCCGCTTCCATGTTCACCGGAAGCGGCCTTACCCGTTTTGAACAGGGGCTTATGGCGGCGGCCCTTATCGCCTTTTCCGCCGAACGGGCCGGGCAGCAGACCGGCGCATTGTTTTACGACCGGGAAATTACCCGTATCTTTCCGCCGGGAAAGGGCCGCCGCCACATCATGACCATACTGCAGAGCGCCCTGGATTACAGTCCGGCGGGGCGGGGAAGCGGCCTGGGCGCGGCCATTTTGGGCGCGGGAAGGCTCCTCAGGCGGCGCAGCCTTGCCGTGATCGTCTCCGACTTTCTTGCCGTCAACTGGGAGCGCGAACTCGAGGAGCTTGCCCGCCGGCACGACGTGATAGCCCTGAGGCTCTGCGATCCCATGGACGCGGAACTTCCCGCCGCGGGGCTCATTCCCCTTGAAGATCCGGAAACGGCCGCGAGGATACACGCGCCTTCCCTTTCCGAATCCTTCCGCTCCGCCTGGGCCCAGTGGCACGGGGACAGGGCGGATCTCTGGGAAGCCCTGTGCAGGAAGTCGGGCGCGGCCTCTCTGGAATTGTCCACGGCGGCGGACGCGGCCGAAAGCCTCTTCCGTTTCTTCGGGGGCCGCCGGGGCGCGGCGTTTCACCCCGTTTCCCGGCGGGCGGGGAGCGGCGCGTGAAGCGCGGGACGCTTCTTGCCGCCGCCTTCCTTTTGTTTTTTTCCGCCGCGCCGGAGGCGGAGGAAGGGGCCTCCCGCGTCTATCTTGTCCCGCAGACTGTTTTTGTGGGGGACAGGGCTGTTCTGGTGATCCCCCTTGGGGGCCCCTCGGAGGACGCCGAACTTTCCCCGCCGTCCGATACCGCGAACCTTGTGTTTCACCGCCTGCGCGTTGAAAGCCGGGGCGGCGAGGCTCACGCGCTCATCGAATTTACCGCGTACGCCGCGGGCGTTCTTGCCCTTCCGGCGGTCGGGATTCCTTCGGGCCTTCTTGCGGGGCTCCGCGTGGAAATTGCCTCCGTTCTTGAAAAGGGGAACGAGGGGAGGGTGCTTTCCGATCCCGCCCCGCCGCTTGCCGTTCCCGGCACCGGCTTTCTTGTTTACGGAACGGCGGCCTTTCTTCTTGCGGCGCTCTTTTTCCTTGCCGGCGGGACATACTGGTTCCGAAGGCGTTTCAGGATCGTTTTAGAATCCTGGAAGAGGCGGCGTCTTGTTGCCTCATCTCTTTCCCTTATGCGGCGTCTCAGGCGGGAGATCCTCAAAAACCCCGCTCCCGGCGAGCGGGTCATGCTGCTCGATTTCCTTTCTGCGGAATTCAGGTCCTTTCTGGCCCGTTACACAGGACTCGAATGCAGGGCCATGACGGCGCGGGAACTTGCCCTTATGCCGCCCCTTGCCGAAGGGGAGGCGGCCGGATGCGCGGGCCTTGTAAGGCGCTGGGACGAAGCCCGTTATTGCGGCGCCTGCCCGGAGCGGGACGAACTGCTTGACATGCTGGGGGACGCCGTTTCTTTTACCGGCGTCCTTGAAAAGGCCGAACGCCGGAAACGGCGGAAAGCGCCCGGCGGAAGCGCCGGAAAAGGCGGTACGGGGGGCGCGGACGTCCCCGGCGCGGGGGAAAAGACGTGAGACTGGCACTGGAACAGCCCGCCCTCTTTATCGCGGGGATCATCCTTATTCCCCTTGGGATCTTTATTCTCCGCCGCCTGTACGGCCCCCTTTCGCTTGTTCTTCCCCTGGGGCCGCCGGGGGGCGTTCCTTTTAAGCCTCCCTTTGGCATCGAGTGGCTTGTACGCGCGCTTCGCGCCGCCGAATATGCGGGCGCTTTTCTGCTTCTGCTTGCCGCCGCGGGCCCTCTTGTGAGGACAAGCGGCAGGGTCTGGCTTTCGAGGGGGGCGGATATTATCGCCGTAATGGACATCAGCCCCAGCATGGCGGCGCTGGACATGGAGGGGCGCAGCCGCTTTGACGCCGCGAGGGATCTGATCCGTTTCTTTGCGGAAAGGAGGCCCGCCGACGCCATAGGGCTCGCGGCGGCAGGGAACGACGCCGCCCTTTTGGTGCCCCCCACGACGGACAGGCGGGCTCTTTTTTCACGGCTCGAAAGCCTTCGAGTGGGGGAAATGGGCGACGGAACCGCCCTTGGCATGGGGCTTGCCACGGCGGCCTTTCACCTGCGGAATTCCGCCGCCCCGCGCCGGGCGGTTATCCTTGTCACGGACGGGGAAAACAACGCGGGAGCGGTTCACCCTGAAACCGCCGCGGCCATGCTGCCTGAGCTGGGGATCTCCCTTTGGATCATAGGAATAGGCCGGGGCGGGGAAGTGCCCGTCGATTATGTGGACCCCCGCACAAGAATGCGCCGGAGCGGGACCTTCCTTTCGCACTTTAATCCCGAAAGCCTCATGTCCGTAAGCAGGGCGGGCGGGGGGACTTTCATACGCGCGCCTTCGGCGCAGTCCTTCGCGGACGCCTTTTCGCTGGTTGATGAAAAAGAGATGCTGGCGCGCCGGCGGGGAACCGTAACGGAAACAAAATCGCTGCGGGTTCCCTTTATTGCCGCCGCTTTTATACTGATCCTCCTTGCGCGCCTTGTACGCACCGGCATTCTGGGGGGCCGTTCATGAACGCCGGAACGCCGGAAACTGTCGCGCGGGAGCTTTTTGCCCGCCCCTTTGTCCTTGCCTTTCTCCTCCTCCTTGTTCCCCTCTCTGCCGCGTGGATCTTCCGGGAACGAAAATTCCGCGCCGCCTGTCTTCCCCGGTTTTCCTCCTTCCGTTTTTTTCTTTCCGGCGTCTTCTTCTGGATCTTCGCTGCCTGTTCCATCGTCGCGCTGGCCGGTCCCCGCTGGGGCGTGCGGTATGTGGAGGATTACAGGCGCGGTCTGGATGTGGTCCTAGCCTTCGACGTGTCGCGGAGCATGGAAGTAAGGGACGCGGACGGCGGCGGAAAGCGTGTTTCCCGGCTCGAAAGCGGCGCGGCCGCGGCGCTTGAAACCGCGGCGGCGTGTACGGGCGTCCGTTTTGCCGCGGCTCTGGGCCGGGGCGGAGGGATACTTGCCGTGCCTTTGACCTGGGACGGGGACGTGATACGGGCCTTCCTCGAAGGGCTCCTCTCTTCGCCCATGTCAGGCAGGGGTACGAACCTTGAAGCGCTCGTCGACGCCGCGTCGGACGCGTTTGAAAGCGGCTTTCCCGGCAGGCGTATCGTCGTGCTTGTCTCCGACGGGGAGGCCCTTTCAGGCTCCCTGTCCGGGGCGCTTGACAGGGCCGCCGCGAAGGACATAGCCATCGCCGCCCTTGCCGTCGGAACCGGGGAAGGCGGGCCTGTGCCGGACCTTGCGGACGGGGAAGGCGGGGCGGTGTACAGCCGCCGTCGGGACGACGTGATGCGCCAGGCCGCCCTCCGTACAGGCGGGATCTTTGTGGACGGGAACCGCCGGGACGCGGCGGCCCTTCTTTCCGGTTATCTTCTGTCGCACGAAGGCGGATCGTCTTCCGGGGGAAAGCGGCGGGAAACAAGATCCCGCGAAGATCTTTTCGCGGTCCTTGCCCTTGTTTTTCTGGGAGCTTCAAAGGCGTGCGTCCTCCGCCGCCGGGGAAACCTTTCGGTTCTGCTTGCCTGGGGCCTTCTCGTTTCCCTTTTCCTCTTTCCCTCGTGTTCCCGCGTTCCCGGAAAACTCCTTGTCCTGGAAGGGAACGTGTACAGCCTTGGGGGAAGATACACCGAGGCGGAGGCCGCCTATACACGCGCCCTTGCGTACGAAGACGCCCTTCCCTACGCCGAATACGGCCTTGGGGCGGCCTGTATTGCCCGTGACGAAAAAGACGCGGCGCTTGAGCATTTTGCCGCCGCCGCCATGGCGCTTGAAAAGCTCCCCGAAAACCGCGAACTTTCCTACAGGTTGAAGTACAACAGCGGGCTGGCGTTTTTTGGGAAGGGGGATTACGCCGCCGCCGCCGCCGCGTTCAGGGACGCGCTCAAGACGGACGGCGGCCGCGTCGCGGCAAAGCGCAATCTGGAACTGAGCCTTCTTTCCATGCGGGAAAACAGCGAAGAAAGAAGCGCGCCTGAAAAGGGCGGGGAAACGCCGGAATCTGATCTGGCCTCTCTCTTTGATTATCTGCGCGGCAGGGAGAAGATCCAATGGGAAAGCCGGGAATGGCCGGAAGAAGATCCTTCAACACCCGGTTATTGACACCTGTGTCCGTTATGCCCGCCGCCGCGCGCCTCTTTCTTCCGTTTTTCTTTTTGCTTGTTCCTTCCTTTGTGAAAGGGGAAGCGCTGGCGCTGATAACCGAATCCTTTCCCGAAACGCCCGTAAGCGGATCGCTTTGGACCTTTACCATTCTGGCCGATCATCCCCGGCCGGACGAGGTCACGGTGCGGCCTCCCGTTTTCCCGCCGGGGTTTTCCCCCGAAACCGTGAGAATCTCCCTCCGCTATGTCCGCCCGGAAGGCGCGGGAAGCCGGGCGCGGCCTTGGACTGAGATACAGTACCGTTTTGCCGTCCGGGGCCGGGGGCCCGTGATCCTGGGCGCCTTTACGGTAAACTCGGGCGGAAAAACCGGGGAAACGCCGCCTGTCACCCTCGATGTGGCCGGCGCGGACGGGGACGGGGAAGAGGTCTTTGTCTGGGAAGGGCCCGGGGAACTTGCCGCCGGGGAAGAGGCCCTTTTTACCCTCCGTTCCCACAGCCGCCTTTTGGACGATGTTGACGGGGCGGCGTTTCTTGCGGGTCCCCTTCCCCGCGGGGCGATACTGGAAAGGTTCCTTCCCGGCGGGGACTCCCGGGAAGGCGGCGCTGTCCTCTGTATAAGGGTCATTCCCCTTGAAGGGCCGGTCTTCTTCCTTCCCGCCTTCCGCTTCTCCGCCGGGACAAGGGAATTCACCGTTCCCGCCCTCCGCGTCCCGGTAAGGGAAAGGAGGCGGTAACTTTCGCTTTCCGCCGCGGTTTAATTATTGGAGGGGAGCGCGGCATGAATTTTGGGGATATCCTTTCGCAATGGGAAACCAGTCACGGCATACATGACAAGGACGCGGAAGCGGGGGAAGAGGACAGCCGGGAAACGTCCGCCATGCGGCGGAAGCGGCTGCGGGCAAAAAGGCCCGACGGCGTCATCGACATACACGGCATGACCCGGGACGAGGCCGCCGTGAAACTCGAGTTCTTCTTTGAGGACGCGCGGCGCGGCGGATGCGAAAAGATCCTTGTCGTACACGGAAAGGGAAACCATTCCGCCGGGGACGCGGTGCTGAAAATATTCACGAAGGATTTTATCGAACGCTGCCCCTTCGCCGGTGAAAGCGGCTACGCGGACGCGGCGGGGGGAGGAAGCGGGGCGACCTGGGTCTTGCTGAAGCTCACCTCTCCCGGTAGATGATGCGCCCCCTGCTTAAATCGTAGGGGGAAAGGGCGATGCGGACCCTGTCTCCCGGTACAATGCGGATATAGTGTTTGCGCATCTTGCCCGACAAATGGGCAAGGATAAGGTGTCCGTTCTGGTTGTCAAGCTCCACCCTGAACATGGTATTGGGAAGGGCTTCCCGGACGACCCCTTCGACTTCTATAGCTTCTTCTTTTGCCACACACGCTCCTTAACGTTAAAAATGGTAACGGGAAACCCCTTCCTCTGTCAACGGCCCTGCCGCAGGGCTCCTGTATTTTCTTTTTTCAACCTCAAAATTGCCTTAAAAACAGCATGC
>JAISEB010000132.1 GCA_031264395.1 Treponema sp.
ATTAAAACCCCGTCAGCCGGTTACTCAGTAACCCCTTCCGGGGCGGGATATGGACCCGCGTGCGAATCAAAATGATTAAAATTGACTAAAAAGAGGATTGACTAGATTAAAATTGTTCTTAATACTTATTTCATTAAGCGGAGCGAAAACTCCGGATCTGCTTGTGGGGGTTCAAATCCTCCTTGGGGAAAACCCGGGGCGAATGCCCAGGCTTTTTCCGCAAAGCGCATCAAGGCCCCTTCGTCTATTGGTTAGGACATGAGATTCTCAATCTTAAAAGAGGGGTTCAATTCCCCTAGGGGCTAAAATTAACACATTGTGACAACCGGGAATTGAACCACCTTTGGCCCGCCGACCAGAGGGAGGAAAAGGCGCCAAGGATGGCGCCGTCAGGGCCAAAGGACGGCCTGAAAGCCCGAAACACGATGTTGAGGGCTGGAAGGTTCAATTCCCCTAGGGGCTAAAATTAACGCATTGTGACAACCGGGAATTGAGGCGCCGGGTCCGTGCGGGTTTATTCCCCGTGGTATTGTATCAGAGTACGAACCGGAACGGGGGCAAGGGCTTTTTCGTAGTTAAGGAAGGAAAGCCCGACGACGCCGAAGATCTCGGGAACGGAGGCGCCGCAGCCTGTAATAAGTTCCCGCGCGGCGCCAAGGGTGCCCCCCGTGGCAATAAGGTCGTCCAGCAGCAGAACCCGTTTGCCCGCGGGTACATCGTGGGGGTGTATTTCTATTTCGGCGTCGGCGTATTCAAGCTGATATTTTTTTGAAACCGTTTTGCCGGGCAATTTTCCCTTTTTGCGGATCAGGACAAGGGGAATACCCATACGAATGGCAAAGGGCGCGGCGAAAAGAAAACCACGGGCTTCTATGGCCGCCACGGCGTCTATATTCCGGCCGCGGTAGATCTCTTCCATGGAATCAACACAGAAACAAAAAGCCTCAGGCGTGGCCAGAATGCTGGTAATGTCGTAAAAAAGCACGCCCTGTTTGGGAAAATCGGGGACCTTTCTTACATAGTCGTCAAGATTCAAACGGCCCTTCACGATACTATCCCCTTTATCCATTTGTGCAGTTCCGGACCGCCCGATCCGGTAAAAGGCTTGGCAAGGTTCAGTTCCGAATCATGAACCATGTTTTTAAGGTACTGTACGGTTTTCCCCGAATCCGAAAAAACACCGCAGGACTTGCCCGCAAGGTTAATATGCCGGAACATCTCTTCAAGATAGGCAAAGGCGGGGGGATTGGGACTTGCACAACCCAGGAAAATCACGTCTGCGGGAAGCACATCGTTGCCCTTGAAATTGGGAGCGGTAAGTGAAATTACCCGGCAACTGTCTTCCAGCACGGCGGCAATCTGTTCCGCTATGTTCCGGCTTGAACCGGCTTCATCGGTTACGATAACCACAGTTTTCTTGGTTTCCACAATATTTTAGTCTAACCGCTGGAGGAAAAACTGTCAACTATTGAGCTTTTTGTAAACAGGAACCTTCGGTTCGTTGTTAGTTTTGACGAGACTTTTGCGATTTTTCGGCTTGCGGCCCTGCAAAACTGCTTTTTTTAGAGGTTGTTCTGTCAAAATTGAATTTTTGGAAGAACCGCTATTGGATGAAAACGGGAAAAACACCCCTTCCGCGAAGCCTTTGCCGCGGATTTCCCCCCAACTGGACGGCGGACAATACCCTTCAAGTCCAATTGCTAAAAATCTCAAAAATAACAACTGCTTTTTAGCGGCAATTGGACTTGAACCAATGACCGAACGGATATGAGCCGTTTGCTCTACCAACTGAGCTATGCCGCCGAGCGGCCGAACGGCCGCGTTAAATCCTTTCCTTTCGGCTCGCGGCCCGCCAGGGACGCATGCCGCCAAGCGGCCGAATGGCCGCGTTAAATCCTTTCCTTTCGGCTCGCGCCCTACCGGGGCGCATGACGCCAGGCGGCCGAATGGCCGCGTTAATGCGAAAAATAACAAATACGCGCCGTCTTGTCAATTGGATGTCAAACGGCGAGGGATGCCTCCAGAGGGGAACCGCCGTAGGAGGGGCCAAGGTGGCCGCGGGGCAGGGGGGCCGGCCGCTCAAAGGAAGACGTCATTTCGTAGAAACGGCGGGTTTCACAGCTTTTGTACAGGCCAAGGAGCAGTTCAAGTCCGTGAAGGGCCATTTCCTTGCTGGTCCGGGGTTTACGCCCAAGACGGAGGGACCATGCCAGTTCGGCCGGGCCTATGCCGCGGTGGTTTTCCGTAAAGCCGTGGGTGGGGGGAAGGGTCACGGGTTCATTTTGGCCCTTAAGGATAACCTTCACCTCTCCGCCGAAACAGTTGGGATCGCTCATGTAGAGGATTCCTTCGGTGCCGTACATCACAATCTGGGGTTTTTCGTTCCCTATGCTGCTGGAATTGAAATGGATGGCGCCCATTACGCCGCCGGGAAAAATAAAACTGCCCACGACGAGGTTTTCCGCTTCCAGGGTGAATTTTTCGCCGAAGTTTTCCTCGGCGGGAAAATAGTGGGTCCGCTCGGGATTGCGGGTGGCAACAAAACCGCTTACTTCTTTAACCGGGCCCAGAATACTTAGTATGGCGGTAACGTAGTAGACCCCGACATCAAGGCCTATGCCCCCGCCCGGCCCGGCGGTAAAGGGGAACCGTTCGGCAAGAAGGCCCGCGTCCCTGTTCAGGGCCGCGTACACCGAAGTCACTTCCCCTATAAGGCCCGAATCAATGTAGAAACGGGCGGTCTGTATGGCCTGGCCCATGAAAGTATCCGGCGCGTTTCCGTACAAAAGACCCTTTTTATCCGCAAGAGCCGCCAGTTCCCGCGCGCCTTCCACGGAAAGATCGATGGGCTTTTCTGAATAGAGATGCTTGCCGGCGTTCAGCACCTGGCTTGATACCAGATGGTGATTTTTGGGATCGGTAATATTCAGCACCAGCTCTATGCTTTTGTCGTTCAGAATCTCCTCAAGACTCATCTGCCTGACGCCGTATTTCGACGCCCGGTCTTCCATCCGTTCTTTGATAACATCGCAGCATCCGGCCACTTCAAGAATGTCAAACGCGCTTGTCATGTTCTCCAGATAAATGCCGCTTATCATGCCGCAGCCCACAACCGCCGTTTTTACCTTTTTGAATTTCCCCATGATTTCCTCCTATATCAATTTATAAACCCTGGCCGCGTGACTCAGGGCGTTGTTCCAGCGCGGAAGAGAAAGAAACCCGCCGCGTGTTTCCGTGTCGTCTATGCGGCTTGCCCGGCGCTGCAGACGCTTAAAGGCCATGCTCACCGCCGTATTCATGTCCACCTGCGGCGCACCGGAATCTTCAAGGATACGGTAAAACGCGTAGAGATAAAACGCGCCGTTGGGATCAGTATCCGAAAGCCCCTCGTCCCGGAGCATGCGCTGCATATTGCGCACCGCCTCTCCGGCGCCGGCGCGGGAAAGCCTGCAGAGGGCAAGGGAATGGTACACCGAAACCGTCCGGTTCCAGAATTCGGAAGGCAGGAGCATCAACAGTTCGCACTGGGCAAAACCGCTGCTCCAGTCCGGCTGTTCGGTAAAGACAAACTGCCCCGCCGGGGCGGCGAACCGGCTGCAAAGTTCCGCCGTCTTCTTGTAATTTTCCGAAAGATACGACGCCTCAATCTCAAAAAGATCCGCATCGGGGCATTCGCCGCCGGGTTTCTGGATCAGGGGGCTCTGCGAATAGACCTTTGAGCGGTACGCCCAGGCGGCAAGAAGCCGTTCCTTTTCGGGCAAAGGATTTCCTTTCAAAAGGCCCTCAAAAATATCCAGCGCATCCCGGTAGCGGCCTGTTTCAAAATGGAATTTGCCCAAAAGAAAACGGGCCCTGTCCGCCCATTCGGGCCTCCCGGTCTTTTCCGCCTGTTTTGCCGCGTCAACGGCAAGACGTTCCGCCCTGGATATGTTTCCGTACAGAAACTGGGCGGCGGCGGTGTAATACAGGGCAATTCCCAATTCATCGGCGCTGCCGGTCTTTTCGGCGTTTTCAACGGCGAAACCGGCGTAATCCATGGTCTCGACCATACGCTGTTTGGCAAGGTTCACCAGAGAAAAAAGACGGTACGCGCCGGCAAGGCCCATCCATGGTTTGCTTTGGGAAAGGAGAATCGCCTCCTTTACCGTTTCCAGCGCGGAGGCGGCGTCGCGCATTCCCAGATGATAGGCCGTAAGGTTTACCAGCATGCGGGCCCTGTAGGAGGCGTAGGGTTCCGGGGGAGGCGCGGCAAAGGCGTTCCGTATGTCCGCCTCGGTTCCGTAAAGAAGGGCCCGTTCCGTTTCCGCTATGTAGGCAAGCGTCTCCGTCCGTTCCGTCCCGGCGATTTTTTCAAACGAGCCCCCGGCAAGCGCCCGGCGGAGGCTGCCGTCCGTTCCGCTTGTCAGATCCGCCGAGATCGATTTAAGGACAAGATCGTCCCGGCTTTCCCGGAAGGACGGGCCGTCTTCCCCTCCAACGCCAAGGAAGGCGAGTATTTCAAGAAACCGGAAACAGGGGCGGATCTTGTTCCCGGCGACCCAGTCAAGGAGCCTTTCCCGGACCAGAGCGCGCACCGTCTCCGCCCTTTCCCCAAGGCGGCGTTCGGCCTGTGCGGCAAAATCCGGGACGCGGGGACGGGGATCGGCGGGCGTATCGATAACGGCAAAATGCCGGAGCAGCGAATAGGCGCGGGCCGTTGTGGCGGGGCTCTTGCCGCCTTCCTCAAAAAGCCGTTCCAGAAGAAAGCCGGGAAAACAACGGCAGAAGAGTTCCAGGGCATAGGCAGTCTCCAGAAGATCCGGGGGAAGATCGGGAAACGGCGAAGAAGAAGGGACGGCGTTAAGCCGGATAATTCTGGGGAAAACACGCTCCCATGGTTTCAGCGCCTCTTCCGCGCCGGAATCGCCGCCGTTAACGGCAAACGTACCGTACGCCGGAAAATCCTCCCTGCCGGAAAAGGCCCGGTACGCCTCCGTAAAGATCCCGGCGGCCGCCGTTTCCGCCCGGTGAAGGTTTTCCAGAACAAGCACGGGCCCGAGCCCTTTTCGCTTCATTCCGCCTGAGTACAGTTCAAAAAGAAGATCAAGAAAACGCCGGCCCTTTGCGTGCAGATAAGCGGGAATTTCATCGCGAAGCCGTTCCCTGAAAAGAAGCCCGCCCAAAGCGTCCAGCTCTTCAAGCTCCTTTCCGGGAATTCCTTCCCGCAGAAAAGAACGCAGGGCCGGGGACCACGCATCGAGGAACGGGCAGAGGCCGCTTCCCCCCGTTCCAAAACGAAAGACAAGGGCAGGGGAAAAGTCCTTTTTATCCTCATCGGGAATTCCGGGGAAAAGTTCACCCGCAAAACAAAGAACGCCGTCCCGTTTTCCAGAGAACGGCGGGCCAAGGACAAGGGCGTTCCGGCCGCCGCCCTGCCGCAGCGCCTTCACTATGGTTTCGCGGAGGGGAAAAGCCCCCTCCGAAGCGGCGTCGAAGGTTTTAATGCCTTTGAAACGAACATAACCCGGCACGGCCGCGTTCCGGGAAGACCGGTCCTTTTCAAAGTAGACATAGGGGCTCATGTCTTTCCGCGCCTGTTCCCCGAACCAGATTCCCCCGCCTTCCGAGGCAAGGAGGCGGCCAAGCCGCTCATAACCATCCTCTTCCGTCATGGGCCCCAGAACAAGGGAATACCCGTAAAAGCCCGAAGCGTCTTTTTTCAGTATGTCCAGAATCCCTTCCAGGGCGGTAAGCATATCAAGCCGCGCGGCGACCTTTTGTTCATCAAAAAAAACCAGCAAAAGCCGCCGTTCCTGCCTTACGTTTCCGCCCGAATCCCCGCACACACGCGTAATTGACTCTTCCAGCCGGGAAACCAGTTCCGGCCGTGTACGGCGGAGCTGGGATTTATAACGCATGAAAAAAAGCAAATGCATCGGCGTCCTCTGGCACATCTATCATATTT
>JAISEB010000183.1 GCA_031264395.1 Treponema sp.
CAGGTCTCGGTGGGAACGGCGTCCATGGCCCTGAACGGCAAACAGCGGGTACGGCAGCGTACCAGGGAAAAAGTTCTGGCCGTTGCGGAACAGCTTGGATACCATCCAAACAAATACGCGCGCCTTCTTAACAGCAAGCAGACCATGGTCGTTGGGCTTATCATCACCGACATTACCAATCCCTTCTTCGGCATTATCATCGATCTGGTGCAGGAAGGGCTTGCCCGCCGGGGATACGACATTTTTCTGGGAATTACCAAGGGGAGCATAACAAAAGAACAGCAGTTTATAAAAAAATGTATAGAAATGAAGGCCGACGCTATCATCATCGTCCCGTCCCACAAACAGGCGCCCGATACCGCCCATCTGCAAAACCTCAGGAGCCGCAGGATTCCCTTTTGCTTCATTACCGCCTACTACACCGACGTGTGCGCCCCCTGCGTCATGACCGATCTGGGCGAAGGTTCGTACCTGCTTGCGAAATACCTGCTGGAACGGGGCCACCGGAAAATCAAGTACATCATAGCGAACCGCGCCATCCCCGTATCGAACCTCAGGGCCGAAGGCTTCATCAGGGCCTACCGGGAAACGGGGACGCCTTTTTCGCCGGATTTCCTTGTGATAAGCGAACCGAGCTTTCAGGGAGGCTACGGCTCAACATCCGACATCATAAAGAAGGATCTTCCCGACGCGATACTGGCAATGAACGACATTATGGCAATGGGCGTGCTCAAAAAACTCAAGGAACACTCGATCCGGGTGCCCGAAGACATCTCCGTCGCGGGATACGACGACCTGATCTACGCGTCGCTTCTGGAAACGCCGCTTACCACGGTACAGCAGCCCATGGAGCAGATGTGCAGGAAGGCGGTGGAGCTTATCCTCAGCAAGATAGAAAAGCCGGACGACATCAATGAAAAGATCCTCATCAGCCCCCGGCTTGTCATACGCGCTTCCACCTCCGGCAAGTAAAACGGCTACAATCTGTCCCCACGGGACAGATTGTAGCCCTTGACGAAACCCGCCGTTATGGGCATACTGTGGACTGTATGCGAGAGGAGGATACATGAGCGCCACGATTAGGCTCAAGAAATTCGGAACCAAGAAACGCCCTTATTACCGTATTGTGGTCATGGACAAGCGGGATGCCCGCGACGGCCGGACCATTGAGGAACTGGGCTACTATCACCCTATTGAAAAAGAAGACAAACAGATCCTTTTTAACGCGGAAAAGGCAAAGGCATGGCTTGAAAAAGGGGCCGAGGTAAGCGATACGGTACGCAGAATCTTCAATAAAAAGAACCTTTCTGTAAGATAAACCCGGCTGTCAGGATACATTATGGAAAAAGATCTGGTTGAATATATTGTCAAATCCCTGGTGGACGATCCCGGTTCCGTACAGGTGAACGTGGTGGAAGGTGAAAAATCCACCATTCTGGAACTTCGGGTAGCCCCGTCCGATATTGGCAAAGTCATAGGCAAACACGGCCGCATCGCCAAGGCCATACGCACGGTTCTCCAGGCGGCTACGGCAAGAAGCGGCAAACATACGGCGCTGGAAATTCTGGATTAAGGGGCGTTTCCGCCGCCTTTTCCCAGACTGCGGCGGCTGATTTTTTGTATGACCGGCCGTTTTGTGGTGGGCCTTGTGGGCGGCGCATTTGGCCTTGAAGGTTTTGTCAAGGTAAAGTCTCTTTCGGGGGAAACCGGGCATCTCTTGTGCCTCCGGTCCGCTGTTTTGAGGCTGCGCGGCGATGAAAGGGATGTCGAAATAGAAAAAAGCGTCCCCATTTTTCCTTCGGTAATAATGAAATTCCGCGGCGTAAACACCCCCGAAGAGGCGGGAAAATTTGCCGGCGCCGAAATAATTACCGGGCGGGAAAACGCGAGTCCTCTTAAACCCGGCGAATATTATATTGAAGATCTTAAGGGACTCGAAGTGACGGCGGACGGCTGTGTTCTGGGGCATATTACCGGTGTTTTTGAAGGCGGCGGCGGTTATGTGGCCGAGATCCGGCTTGCATCAGGCGATCTGAAACTGGTTCCCTTTAGAAATGAATTTTTCGGTGAAATAGACGTTGAAGCGGGCAGGGCGGCGCTCCATAGTACATGGATTCTGGAATAATCATGAAATATACCGTATTCACCCTTTTTCCTGAAATCATAGACGCCTATTTTGCCGCGTCCGTCATGGCAAAGGCGATAGACCGGGGCATTATAACATACCGGACCGTCAATATCCGCGATTATGCCCTTGACAAACACAGAACCTGCGATGACGCACCCTATGGCGGAGGGCCCGGCATGCTGATGCTTCCCGAACCGCTTGGCCGCGCCCTGGAAGCGGAGGGGGCTTCCAAAAAAACGCCGGGCGCCGCCGTTATCTGCCTTTCGCCGTCGGGACGGCTTTTTAACCAGTCCATGGCGCGGGAACTTGCCGGCAGGGACGAGCTTTTTCTTGTTTGCGGCCGTTATGAGGGCATCGATCAGCGGATTATCGATCTGTACGCCGATGAAGAGATTTCCACCGGCGATTATGTGCTTTCTTCGGGGGAAATCGCCGCCCTTACGCTTATAGA
Organism: Treponema sp.; assembly: GCA_031264395.1. Classification (GTDB taxonomy): domain Bacteria; phylum Spirochaetota; class Spirochaetia; order Treponematales; family Breznakiellaceae; genus JAIROE01. The sequence goes on from JAISEB010000183.1 coordinate 2,580, forward strand.
CGCGACATACCGGCTTGTGGATAACGTCATTACCCCGGAATCCCTTGAGGAAGAGAGCTTTTCCGGGGGACTTCTTGAATACCCCCAGTATACACGCCCGGAAATATATGCTACACTTCAGGTTCCCGGCGTTTTGCTTTCCGGTCATCATGAGCATATACGGCGCTGGCGTTTAAGGAAACGGGTGGAAAAAACACTGGCCTTGAGGCCGGAGCTTGTCCGCCGGGGCCGGGAAGCGGGAATTTTCGACGCTGAAACCGAAAGAATAATAGAGGACCTCGAGGCTCAAGGCCCCAAAGGTGCGGAGGAGTTGGAAAATGAATGAGATCAGGGCTATTGAAGCCTCCCAAATGAAAAACGAACCCGGTAATTTCAAGCCGGGCGATACGGTAAAGGTTCATTTCAAGATAGTTGAAGGCAAAAACGAACGCATCCAGATCTATGAAGGCCTCGTTATTGCCGTAAAAAATGCCCGGGCGGGCAGGACTTTTACGGTACGGAAAAATTCCTACGGGGTCGGCGTTGAACGGGTCTTTCCCCTCCATTCTCCCCGTATTGTCAAGGTGGAAATGGTCAGGCCCGGTAAAGTCAGGCGGGCAAAGCTGTACTATATCCGGGGGAAGGTCGGAAAGGCCGCCAGAATCAAGGAACTCATAGGCCGTAAAGCTGCCCGCGCTCCGAAGATCGTCACCGAACAGGGCGGCCCGGCCGGCGAGCCTTGATCCCCGCGATCAAGAACGGACAAGACCTTAGTCACACAATTTCAGGTAAAACAGCTTCTTCACATTCTGCGCCCGCGGCGGGCCGTGAGGTTCATTCCCGGAGTTTTCAGGCGGACATCCGGGCGGTAAACGGCCCTTCTTTTCTGAACCTGGCCGCCGCTTTGGGGCTCCCCGGAGACAGGCTTTCGGCCTCCGTATTGTCTTTTTTCCGCTTTTTTTCCCTTCCCTTTGATCCCCTCCTTCTGGCGCGTATACGGAGCCGTGTTTTGGGAGCGCCGGAAACGGCCGCGGATACGGGCCCGGCGAAAGATACGGCCGGGCTTGGGGAAGAGGCGCTGTTCCGTTCCCGCGAAGCTCTGTCCCTGGCCGCCGCCGCCGCTCTGAGCAAGGGGACAGAGCTTGGCGGCGAAGCCCTGGAACGCTATGCCCGCGCCATGGACCCGGCTTTTCCCGGCCGGCGTCAGGGTGAAGACGGCCGTGAAGATGCTGGACGGGAATCTTCCGGCGGGGGAAACGCCGGCGGGGAATATGATTCGTCCGAATCGTATGATTCGTCCGCTTCACCGGGCAATTCCCGCGGCGGCAATAACAGCGGCGGCGGCAACACCGGCGGCGGCGCGGGGGAGGAGGCGGATGCCCGTGACGGCGCTCCCGCCCTGCGAAAACGCGCGGCCTCAGGCGATCCCCTGCTCGATATTCTTAACCGCCTTCCCGGCCGCGACGGCAAACGGTGGATAGTCGTTCCTTTTGTCTTCGGGCCGGATGAACAGTACCGCGTTACCCTTCGCCTCCTTTCCGGCCCTGATTTTCCGGGCGGGAAAAGAGACCATGTGGATCGCATGGCCTTGGAAATTGCCGCCAAAAACGGGGAACGATGGCTCTTCGTCGTGGATCACCCCGAACAGCCCGCCTTTTCCCCGGAGCCGGGCGGCGCATCAGGCGGAAAACACGGGCTTAAGGGGGCCCGGCTCGGTTTCGGCAGGCTGCCTTCTCCGGGAAACAAGACGCTTTTAGTCATAAAAAGGGAACTTTCGGGGCTTTTAGGGCTTTCAGACGATCAAATTTATCTCAAAAATGATGATTTTTTCTCTTTTTTTGCCCCGGACAGCAGGGATGACATCTTGCCTTCCGTAAATCAGGAGGTGTAACATAAAAAAACGGAAAACTGCTTCCGCATTGGCCTATAATAGAAATAAAGATCCGGCGCCCCGCCTGCTTGTCAGGGGGCGGGACAGGGAAGCGGAGCGTATCATAGCTGCCGCGGAAAAATCCGGGGTCGCCGTTGTCGAAGATGCCGCGCTGGCGGCTCTTTTGGACGCCGGCGTCAATCCCGGTGATTTTATTCCCGAGTGGTGCTGGGAAGCGGCGGCAAAGATACTGGCGTTTGTGTTTGAAAAGGACAAGAAAATACGATGAAAAAAATCACGGTGAAAAACCTTCACCCCGGCATGATTTTTTCCCAACCGGTCTATATCGAAGGCAACAATATCCTTGTTCCGGCCGGGGTGGAAATAAGAAAGAAGGACATTGACCGGCTTGTGTCCTGGGGCATTGAAACCGTAGAAACCGAAGGCGAAGCGGTAGCCGTTGCCGCGGGGCAGAAGAAGGAAGCGGCCGGCAGCGCGGAGAATACGGCCGGCGCGCCGTCA
>JAISEB010000196.1 GCA_031264395.1 Treponema sp.
CCCACCGCGGAGTACGTAACCCGCGATCAGATCGACAAGGCCCGGTCGGAGACCGGCAATCAGATTTTTGTCCGCAAAGACCAGAAGCCGGTTACCATCAGCTTCGGGGTACAGAACGAGGGAACCGGTGAATGGGAACAGAAAAATGTATTGCTCTACAATATAGCCCAGACCACCAAGCCCTGGGCGCTCAAAGACTGGGCCGAAAAGCACGTACAGGAAAAGCACCAGGAGAAACAGGAGTATCTCAAACAGCAGTACGGGGACCAGTACCAGCCCTCTGAGCCGAGGCGGAACGGGCCGGGGCCGGAAATTGTCTGTTCCTCCACGGAACCGGAGAAGTATCTGGGCCAGTATCTTGCCGCGGTCTCTATGGGCGGGAAGTTCAAGGTAAGCCCGGAACAGGCGAAGGAGTTTGCCGCGAATCTGAAAGACGCGGTTTTTGAGCGGGGAGACAATGAGCGTACCGATCCGTTTAAACTTTCAAAAATCTGCCAGGCCGCCGGGCAGGAGTGCAAGGAGGTCATGCGGGAGATCGGCCGGGAACAGCGGCAGAACCGCGGGCAGGCGCGGGAACAACAGCAGGAACAAAAAATTTCACGGGGCAGAAGCCGGTGAGGCGGGGAGATACTATGCCGGAAGAAACGAAAAAACGCCGGTGCAGGGTGTGCGGTTGTACCGATGACGATTGCCGCCAGTGTATCGAGAAGACGGGGGAGCCGTGCTTTTGGGTAGAAGATGATCTTTGTTCAGCTTGTGTCCAGGAACCGGCGGCGGAACTATCAGAGGGCTTCCGGTGAGTAAAAACGAGTTTTTACGGGACAAGCCGGTTGACACGTCGGGGGAACAGCTTTTAAGCCTGGTCTTCAAGGTGGCCACCCTGCTCATCTGTTTTACCGGCGTATGGATCAGCACCCAGCGGTTCTGCTTCCTGGTGGACTATGATCCCGGCTGGGTTGGAAAACCGTTCTATACGCTCCGGCTGGGCGGGACCGGTTTGCCCCTGTATAAACCCCACCTCATTTTTTACTGGTGTTTGCTCTATTACAAACGCCTTGAAATTCATCCGTACCTATACGGCGCGGTGAAAATCGCCGGGTATGTTTCGGTGACGGCCATCGCGTTTTATTTCTTTTTGGAATTTATTATTTTACGGAACCGGAAACAAAATATCTTCGGGACGGCCCGGTGGGCCGCCGACAAGGACCTGTATAAGACCGGGCTTTTCGGGCTCAAGGGCGGCATGATCCTGGGCCAGTCCGGTAAGGCCGAAGTTACCGCCGCCTACGACATGGAAAAACAGGTGGTGGTCCTCCATCTGAAAAAACCGTCCCGAAAGATCATCCAGGCCGGCGTGTACAATACCGCCCTGGCCGCGCCGACCAGGGCCGGGAAGGGCGTTTCCAGCGGCATCCCCACCATGCTCTCCTATCCGGGAAGTATCATTGTGCTTGATTTTAAGGGCGAAAACTTTAACCTGACATCAGGCTTCCGGGCCAAATTCGGCAAGGTCTACCGCTGGGCGCCGACCGGGGACGGGGGCCACCACTTTAATCCCATGACGGAAATCCGGGAAGGGGACGACGCCTTCAGCGACGCCAACCTTATCGCCGACATCCTCACGACCCCGGCGTCGGGGGTGAGCAATTCCTCAAGCGAACATTTTACCACCGCGGCGCGGGATTTTTTAACTTCGGTCATTTTGCACTGCGTATGCTCTGACTGGAAAAACAAGAGCCTTCCCGGATGCCGGGAATTTCTGGCCCAGGCCGATCCGACCGATCCGGAAAACAACAAGTACATCTATGATCTGATGATCAACGCGGATCACGGCGACCCGGTTATCCATCAGTCCGTCATCGAGGGAGCCGGGGCGCAGCGCAAGCGGCCCGATGACGAAGGCGGCTCGGTGCTTTCCACAGTGAACAACGCCCTGGCCGTGTTCGCCGACGCCCGGATAAAGCGGAACACCGCAAATTCCGAATTTTACATCGACGAGTTTGTGGAAACTAAGGTTCCCATCACCTTGTACCTGACGATCCAGTATTCGGACGTACAGCGTATCAGCCCCTTAATCAGGATGTTTATCATGCTCTTTTCCCGGCGCTTTACGTCGGGCGAAACCCAGGCCACGAACCGGAAGTTCAAGATTCCCCTGCTGTTTATTCTCGATGAGTTTGACAAGCTCGGCAAAATGGAAGAGCTCCACATGAATATGGGTATTCATAACGGTTTCGGAATTCACTACTTTTTAATTTTCCAGTCCATCAACCAGTTGAACAGCATTTACGGGAAAGACCATTCCTTTCTGGCCCATTGCCGCAATACCATCTTCTACGCCCCCGGCGCGGGGGAACTGGAAAGCGCCGAAATTATTTCTAAAATCTGCGGCCGGGAATCGATTAGCAAGGCCAATATTTCGTATTCCGGAAACCGGGGCGCCCTGGGCTTTAATAACGCCAGCATCAGCGCCCAGGATCAGGAACGGAACCTGATTAACGCCGATGAGGTGATCAAACTCCCCCTGGACGAATTCATCCTGATCAGCCAGGGAAAACCGCCATATATCGGAAAAAAGAATGTGTACTACGAAGACCCGGTCTTCAAATCCCGGATGTTTCCCGCCGCCTTTACCACCCGCCAAGAGGCGGTGGAACTGGCAAAGGACACGATTGCGAAAATAAACGCCCGCCAATGGTTCAACCGGGTTTCTGAATATGAGGACCCGGAAGAGCTGGCCGCCAGGGAAGAAAAACTGGCGGCCCTCTACGATGACGGCGGCTATTCGGACGAGGCCGAAGAGGAATTCCATGATACCGCGGATCCCGGTCTTGCTCCGGATGAGGAAACCGCGAATTTTCTGAAATGAAAAAAACACGGCTTGACGGCAAGAAAAAACTGGTCTCCCTCTCCGCCGAACTGGAAGAAGGGATCAGGGCCTATTGCCGGGACAAGGGGCTGGAAAGCGAATCGGAGCTTATCAGGCAGGCTATCGCCAAATTCATCTATGCCGATTATCAGGACGAAACATTGAAACTCCAGGGACTCAATGATCTATCGAAAAAAATCACGGAACTCCGGGACATGATCGACCTTACGTTCAAGTACCTGCGGCTTATGCACATCAACCTATTGGCCTACCAGCCGGAAATCGCCGGGGAATTTGCCGACACGGCGTTTACTTCAGCAAACGCCCGGCATGAAAAATTCTTTACCGTATTCAGGGAAAGCCTCAAGAACGATCCGCCCTTCTTTGAACGGCTCCTGCACACCTATTTTTCAGGAGACCCTCATGGGCCGGATTGAAGACGAACTTGAACGCCAGGCCCGGCAGATGGAAAATTTGCTGGGCGACCTGGAACCCCTGCTTCCCTTTTTTGAAACAAAAACGGTGACCAACGTCTTTGTTTACGGCGATGGAACCGTGCAGATCGATGATTTTGAGGCCGGCATATATGACGCCCCCAAACATCTTACCCCCGCCCAACGGATGCGGATCATCAACAGCCTGGCCAACGTGTCCGATACGCCCATTGATAAATGGGAACGGCCCACGCTGGAAAGTATTATCCCCAAATACAATATCAGAACCACGGCGATCATCCCGCCCTGGGTGGAATCCCCGGAGATTACTTTCCGCCGCCCCGCGGATAAAGTTTTCACCCTGGAGGAATACCGGGAGCAGGAGCGGCTCTCCCCCGGCCTCTACGAAAAAATTACCGGCCACATTGAAAAACGCAGCAACATGGTTATCTCCGGTTCCACCGGCAGCGGCAAGACTACCTTTACCAACGCCTGTCTTGAAAAAATGCGGGAGTTCACCCCGGATGAACGGTTTTACATTATCGAAGATACGCCGGAGCTCCAGTGCCGCAGCAGGAATAAAACCCAGCTGTACATCAGAAAGGAACAGGCGGTGGCGGCCATTCAGACCGCCCTCCGGTGGATGCCCAAGCGGATCATCTTCGGGGAGCTGCGGAGCGGGGAAGTGGCGGTGGAACTGCTGGAGGCATGGAATACCGGCCATCCCGGCAACATCACCACCGTCCACGCCGACAGCGCTACCTCTACCGTTCCGCGGATTGAAGGACTCCTCAGACAGAAGATCGCCGGTGTCCTGCCGGACCTGGCCGAGACTATCAATCTTATCATCCATCTTTCCTACCGCCGCGGTTTCGGCCCCGTGGTAGATGAGGTCCTGACCATACATGAAATACGGGAGGGTAAAGCAATGACATAATTTGTTCCTTCCCGCGGTTTCTATAATCGGTAATTTCAGACATTCGTAGAATGTCTGAGAATAAATCTTTATAAGGAGTTTTGTATGAAAATTTTACTGCTTGCCCTGTTTTATCTGTTCGGCGCGGCCTCGGCCTTCGCCGCGGATGTTCTGCCGGCAGGCATGTCCACTCTTATGGATAACATCCTTGAGGTGTTTAAGGGGACATTTGTAAGAACGATCCTCATCATTTTTCTCTGCGGCACCGCAATCGCCTACGGTTTCAACAAGGATAATGAGAAAATGAAACGGAACTGTATCGCCATCGGGATATCCATTGCCATACTTATCGGCGCCTCCGCCATTGTGGAGGCTATCTGGAATGCTTCAAGCTAATCATGGTTGATATGCGTCCCTACAAGCGGCAGGTACACCGTTCCCTCCTGGACAGGGAACTTATGGGCGGCGTACCCCAGGCGGGCCTCTTTATCCTTTTTTTACTCGGCGTCATTTTTATCTACGGTCTCGGACTGTATTTTATGATCGCCCCCATCGTTATTCTGTATTTTGTCATGCGCGCCTTAACAAAAAAAGACCCCTGGCTTATTGACATCGTCCTGGAAAATATTTCCCAGAAGGATACCTTTATACCATGAGCGCCAGTATC
>JAISEB010000273.1 GCA_031264395.1 Treponema sp.
TACCAGAAACGCCGCCAGCTCTGCGGTTTCTTTTCGGGCCGGGTGATTCTGGACGACGGCTCTGCCATGGAATTCAGCAGCCTGACCGGCTTCGCGGAGAGGAGCAGAACCTTTTTTTAGCCGCGCACGCCGCGTGCGCCACGCTCGTCACGGCAATATGGAATGTAACCACGGACCTCACGGACAGAACGGACTTTTAGTTTCAAATGTATACAGGGCAGCGTCATTTGCTTTTTCAGCGCCGCAATTCCCCTTAAAGCAGCATGTTTTGAAGAAAAAATTTACCGCAAGGTCGAAAAAGTAAAAGAAGTAGAAGAAAAGAAGTAGAAGAAAAGAAGGTCAAAAAAGGAATTGAGAACAAAAACTTATTCGACTTGTTCTCATTTAATTGACCGCACAGCGGTCTTCTTGGAGGTTAAAATTTCTTCCAAAACTTGACAGTTTCCGGAACATGAAAGTTAAATAATGCTGCCCCCAAATGTATATATTGTCCGTGTTGGTCCGTGTCTGTCCGTGGTTATTTTGAATCCGGAATTACCGCCCGCGCCGCGCCGTGTCCTTCTTTCAAATTTTTGCAGTATCTTTCATCAAAGTGTCCTCTTTTGTTGATACCGTTCCCGGCGGGCATTAGGGTTGAAAAAGAGAGGACGCCATGAAATTTCCAAAGCCCCTTGCCGCGGCGGTTGTTTTTTCCGGCCTTGTGATAACCCTCCTTGCCTGCATTCTTGCCGCCGGCCTTCACGATATTTCCGCGGCGCTTTCCCGCCTTTTCGGATCGCTCTGGTCCGAAAACGCGTTTATGTACACGGCGGCGGCCCTTATTCCGCTTCTTGCCGGCGCGTTAATGCTCCTGGTTATATTTTTTATTTCAAGGCGGGAAGAAAAGGAATTTGCCGAACGGCTGCAAGACGCGCGGAAGTCGGCCGACGAATACTGCGGCGAATGCATGCAGCGCCTTGAGTTGATGAATGTCTCCATTGCGCGGATAAGGGAAAGTTCCGAAAGGCTGAAACGTGAAACGGAAAAACTTTCCAGGCTCGGCGACAGATTGAAAAACTCCGGCCCTTCCTCCCCGGAAAGCATTCCCGGAGAAACACCGGCGATCCTTGAAGAGTACCTGTTCAGGAAGACGAGTGTTTTCTATGCCGGGGAAACAGCTCTTCCAGAGCTTTTTCAGTTTCCCCAATTTCATCATAGGGAACAGGACTATCCGCGTAGATGATTGAATTTTCATGGCCCTTTCCCAGAAGAAGGACGATGTCGCCTTCGCGCGCGAGGGAAAGGGCCTTTCTTATTGCGAGGGGCCTGTCGGGAATAAGAAAGAGATCTTCCCCCCGCGCGTGTCCGTGTACGCCGGCGGCGATTTCTTCCAGTATGTCCATGGGAACTTCCCCCCGGGGATCTTCGTCGGCAAGAATTATGATGTCCGAATAATCCGAGGCTATCCTTCCCTGTTCGCTCCGCTTCTTCGTGTCCCTTTCCCCCGCCGATCCGAAAAGGCTGATGATGCGCCCTCCCGTTTTGTCAAGCCGTTCGCGGAACGGGGGAAAGACGGCGGTAAAGGAAGAGGGGGTATGGGCGTAATCCACCAGCACTTCAAAGGGCTGGCCCCGGGAAACGGCGGTCATCCTGCCGCGCACCGGCTTTAGCCGGGCCGCAAGGGGGATTATTTCCCGCACCGGGATCGAAAGAAGCCGTGAGACGGCAAGCAGCGCGGCAAGCACGTTGCCCGCGTTAAACGCGCCGGGAAGCTGATCGCGGATGTCCGTGACCGTTCCTTCACTCCGTATCAGCACTTCGTACCAGTTTCCCCAGGGGCTGCTCTCTATTGCCATGAGGGAAAGATCCGCGTCGCGGCCCTCGACGCTGTAGGTAAAGGTCCGCCTTTCCGTGGCCCCGGCAAAGTAGTCGGCGCTTTTATCGTCGGCATTGATCACGCCGAAGGACTCCTCAAGCAAAGGGCCCGTCCCGCTTCCCTCCCGCGCGCGGTCGAGCGAGTGGAACAGGTTCGCCTTGTCGGAACGGTACTGTTCCCAGGTTCCGTGGAACTCAAGGTGTTCGTGGGCCACGTTGGTGATCACCGCCGCGTCAAAATCGACGCAGGCAAGGCGGCCCGTCTTTTTGGAAAGGCCGTGCGAGCTTGCCTCGACAACGGCGTACTCTGCGCCGTTTTCCGCCATTTCAAAAAGCAGCCGCTGGACCTCCGGGGCTTCGGGCGTGGTCTGGTGTTCCGGGTTGGGCTTTTCCCCGCCCAGGGCCGTGTCTCCCAGACTGTAACAAACCGTCGAAAAAAAACCGGCCTTTTTCCCGAGGAGGCGGAGGAACTGGTAGATGAGGTACACCGTGGTGCTTTTCCCCTCGGTTCCGGTTACCCCGGTAACGATAAGCCGCCGGGAAGGGTGCCCGTAGAAGGCCGCGGACAGGGGGGCCATGGCAAGCCGCGAATCGGGAACGCGGATAAAAAGAGCCCCGCGCCGCAGGCCCTCCGGGATTTCCCTGTCGTGAACGACAACCGAAGCGCCGCGCTCCACCGCGTTCGCGATGAAGTCATGGCCGTCCGTATGGAGCCCCCGCACGGCGAAAAAACAGCCGCCCGGTTTTACCGCGCGGGAATCGTACGCCATTCCCGTAACCAGGGGATCTTCCAAAAAGGGATCTCCGCCGTTTTCCCCCCGGACAAAGGCGGTTTCGCGGGCAAATTCCGACAGACGGCGTTCCATAAGACGATTTTATCCCAAAAAGAACCGGCCGTCCATTGGAACAGGCTTTAATTTTTTACGCGGGCATGGTATAAAATCATAAAGGGCGGAACGTGTTTCTCCCTTGCAGGAGGCTTATATGCGGAAATTGGGTGTTGTGATACCGGTATTGGCTGCCGTTGTATTTGTTTTTTCCTGCGGGAAGAAAGAACCTTCCCAAAGCATTGCTTCGAGGATCGACGAGAACAGGGCGGCCGTCCGTGAAGACAGCGGGGAAAGCGCGCCTCGGGCGCCTGACTCCTCGGATTACGGCTATGTGCTGCGGATAAACGCCAGCCTCATGGTCTTTTCCGACGCGGATACGGGGGGCGAGGCGGACAAACTCAAGTGGGAAGAATCCATGACCCTTGGGGAAAAAGTCACCGTTACAGGCGTCCGCAAGGCTACCTGGAACAACAGGGTCTACGATTTTCTGAGGATACGCAGGGATACCGGAAAGGAAGGGTTCGCCTTTGAGTCCCAGGTTTCCCGGGGCGGAAATCTTGGCGTGGTAATTGATGAAAAAGCCAATCTCTACAAATCGCCGAAAAATATTGACGTAACAGGCACAATCCTGTCCCGGAAGGTCGTGGCGGTGTACTTTCCCGAGACCGAACGGGACGGTTTTGTTCAGGTAAGGGCCTACGATTCCACCGCCGACGCGTACAGGAGCAATTACATCAGGATGATTTCCCTGTCTACAGGCGAGGCGGACGTGCAGTCCTCGATTCTCCTGCAGACTGCGGAGGTTTTGAAGGATGAAGGGGCCGAAAAGATCCGCAAGGACGCGCTCCTTGAGGCGGCTCTTCTGGACTACCCCAATTCGGCCTTCAGCGCGGAAATCAGCGCCATCGTAAATCCCGTTACCGCCGTTGAAATTTCCGTCCGGCCCCCGGCGAATTCCCGCATGATGGTAGGCGGCGAAAGCGCGGACGTTCTGGATCTTCCCGACAGCGTCGCCGGAAAACTGGTTAACCGGCTCTATTACAATACCGAAGTGACGGTAGACGAAGAAACGGCGAATACCTACGTTGTGGACGGTTTCAGCAACAGGTGGTATCACATTGTACAGCCCGTTGAAGGATGGGTTTTCGGGGCGGACCTGGTGAATTAAGGGCCGGATACGGCTCACCTGTATGTATACCCTCCGGGTGGAGGCCGGTTTTGCCGCGGCCCATTTTCTGAGCGCGTATCACGGCAAATGCGAGAACCTTCACGGCCACAATTACCGCGTCCTCCTGTGGGTGCGGGGCGAAAAGACGGGCGAAGGCGGCATGCTTGCCGATTTCGGAATCCTCAAAAAAATACTCCGGGGGATCTGCGCGGAGCTTGATCACTCAAACCTCAACGACAATCCCGTGTTCGAAAACAACCCCAGCGCCGAGCGTATTGCCCGCCTTGTCTTTGACGAAACTTCTTCCGCCTTTACCGCCGCCGGCCTTGATCCGTCGATGATCTCCGCCGTCGATGTCTATGAGACGCCGGGAAGCATGGCGCGCTACGAACGCTGATTAGCCGCGGGTTCCGCCCTTGCGCCCGATCATATTTCGGCTACGGCTTCAATTTCCACAAGCACGTTCCGGGGAAGCTGCTTTACCGCGACGGTGGAGCGGGCGGGCTTTCCGGGAAAATGTTTCGCGTAAATTTCGTTAAACGCGGCAAAGTCGTTCATGTCCGCGAGAAAGCAGGTGGTCTTTATAACTTTCGCGAGGGAAGATCCCGCCGCCTCCAGCACCGCCTTGAGGTTTTTTATAACCTGCCCGGTCTGTTCCGCCGCGGTTCCGCCTGTTACTTCCCCGCTTTCGGCCGAAAGGGGAATCTGTCCCGAAGTAAAAACCAGCCCTCCCGCCGTGTACGCCTGTGAATAGGGCCCAATGGCCGCGGGGGCCGCTTTTGTCTCAACCACTTTCATGCAATAACCTCCGTTCTTTTTTAATTATACAACAATTCCTTAGATAAGTATTTAGTGATTTAAAGGGGAAAAATACCCTCTGAATTGGATATTAACCAGATAAAACAGGGTCAATGTCTGTATTTTGGGTATAAAACTGGCCAAATTAGACCTGGTTGGTTGTAAAAGATTATCCGAATTAACAGGTGTCCATTACAAAATTTCATAAAAAATCATATAAAATTTTTATATGCTTGTAATAAATATATAATAAGAGTATTATATTCTGGTATTCAGCAAAAAAATGAGAGGTGTAGTTTAGATGAAAGCTAAAATAAAAACAATAAGCAATATGACCGGATATTCCTTGGCGACTATTTCAAATGTGCTGAATAACAAAAAAGGGGTCAATTCCAATACGGCGGAAACCGTTCTTCGGGTAGCCCGGGAAATAGGGTATTTAAATGTCGCATCCATTACTAGTATAAAACTTGTGATGTATCAAAAAAGTGGTCAGGTTTTAACCAATACCCCCCTTATTGCTGCTCTTATGGACGGTGTGGAAAGTGAGGGGCATATCAATGGTTTGGATACAATAATTTTTCATATAAAACAGGGAGAAAAGGACTTTCAGTCCAAATTGGATAAACTGGTACTGGAACGTAATTCAGGGCTTATTCTACTTGCTACGGAACTGGAATGGCTTGATATGCAGCCATTCCTCAATCTGTCAGTCCCGGTCGTTGTTTTGGATGCTTGGTTTAAAGAAGGTAATTTTGATACGGTTTTAATGAATAATTCGGATTCTCTTTATATTTCTGTCACCTGTTTAGTTAAAAATGGGCATCGTAAGATAGGGTATATTGATAGTTCTGTTCCTATCCGTAATTTCTATTACAGAAAAAATGGCTTTATCAGGGCCATGGAATCTTATGGGCTTGCTGTTGATGGCCGCTATTGTTTCAGTCTGGCGCCCACATCGAATAGCGCGTATGAAGATATGCGGCGTTACCTTGCCGGTAAACCGGTTATGCCTACGGCATATTGCATTGTTAATGATATTATCGCCTTTGGAGCCATGAAAGCTCTGGAGGAAGGTGGTTATCATATTCCCGATGATATTTCTGTGATCGGTTTTGATAATATGCCGTTTTCCGAGATTACATCCCCTCCTCTTACTACAATCAATGTTCCAAAAAAAGAACTTGGACAGATCGCAGTCCGCAGGTTGTTGATGCTCTGCGATGACGAAAATGAAGCACACACAAAAACCCAGCTCCTAACAAACTTGGTATCCCGTTCCAGCGTAAAAAATATCACATAAGATAATTAAAAAAACATATAAAATATCAAGTGAATTTTTTATAAATTCGCTTGCTTTTTTTAAATAACCATGATATCATTTTTAATCTCTTGATTAAAAAAGAGTGTTTTTTTGATAAAATTTTATCAAAAATTTTATTCATTGCATTTAGTGTAAAACTGTGCGGTTTTATGCTAAACCATGACAGAGGTCATAGGATTTTATAGGAGGAAAGGCTATGAAGAAGATGTTGTTGGTTGTATCGGGATTAATTTTTTGTTTGGTATTTTTAAGCTGTGGCAAAAAAAACTCTCCGGATGAGGTTGTCCCCGGCAGTTCCGGGCCCCGGGCGTATGGCGCGGCGTCTGATGGTTACATGTTGATAACCAATTTGGATAAATCTCGGCAGATTAAGCTGACTATGTCCGGCTGGGAAGGTGGTCCCAGTGAGACGGATAATGTAAATAACGCCCTGGAAAAATTCCACAGCTATTATCCCAACATTACTGTTGAATATACCCCCAGCGTAGACAGCGGTCCCAATCACCACGGGAAAATTATGACAATGTTTGCGGCAGGAGCCGCTCCGGATGTCTTTTACTGTGCATCTGATTATTATGATGATTTTGCAAAGAGAAAAATCATTTACGATATTACTGATCGTTATCTGGAAGTTTATGATCTGGACGATTTTATCCCGGCTGCGATGGATTGTATGACCTATAATGATAGATTATATGGAATCAGTAGCTGTAATGTTAGTCCTGAACTCTATTACAACAAGGATCTTTTTGATAAGGCAGGCATCGCTTATCCGTCTACCGATCCATCAAAACCGTGGACATGGGATGAATTTGTAACGATCGGCAAAGCACTGACCAGGAAAGATGCAAGCGGTAAAGTGACTCAATATGGCTTTTATGGCCTTGAAACTGTTCTTATGACCGAAGCATATTTTAATCAGTATAACATCTCCTATGTGAACAATGACAAAACTATGTTTACCGCTACCGATGATCCCAACTTCAAAAGGATTTTTCAAAACATTAAGGAACTTCGTACGGTACATGGCATTGCTCCGCAGGCGTCATTTACCGAGACATCAGGTATGA
>JAISEB010000302.1 GCA_031264395.1 Treponema sp.
CCATTTGTCTCCCCGTGCTCCCCGCACGCCTTAATTATTGAACAACTCTATTTCTTGTGCCGTCTGTCAAGTTCATCCAGAACTTCGCCGGCTTTTACCCCTTCGCGGGTCATAAGGACTGTGGCGAAATACAGCAAATCCGCCGCCTCCCAGACCACTTCGTCATGGCCTTGGGCGGTACAGAGTTCTTCGGCTTCTTCGCGGATCTTCTCCCGGACCAGTTCATCGTCCAGCGCGGCGGTGTAGGAACCGGGCGCGGGGTTGCGGAGCCTTTCGGCAATGATGGACTGGAGCGTTTCCCATGTATAGCGCCGTTCCAGGGCGAAGCACGAGAAATCGCCGGTATGACAAACGGGGCCCGACGGCTCCGCTACGGCAAGGATCGCGTCGCGGTCGCAGTCTGCCCTGAGCCGTTTAAGGGCAAGGGTGTTGCCCGACGTTTCCCCCTTCATCCAGAGCTTTCCCCTGCTCCGGCTGTGAAAGCAGACCATGCCCCGCGCGAAGGTTTCCCGTAGTGCTTCACGATCGGCGAATCCCGTCATTACAACTTGTCCTTCAGGTGATTCTACGATAAGGGGAAGAAGAGCGTCCTGTGAAGCGCCCGGAAATGAAGCGCCCTTCTTCCAGTTAAGGGACCGGACAAAGGCGTCGGCGAGGTTTATTTTTCCGGTGTAGAGGGCCATGCCGAGCTGCACGTCGCAGCCCAGGGCGGCAAGCGCTTCCAGTTCCTCCGGGGATGAAACGCCTCCGGCGGCGGTGATGCGGCAGGAGACCGCCCCGCGCAGAAGTTTCACCGGTTCAAGGTCTATGCCCGTCATGGTGCCTTCGCGGTCAACGCAGGTAAAGAGAAGTTCCGACGCGTACGGCTCCACGGCTTTCGCCGCCCCGGCAAGGTCAAGTCCTGTGCGGGTCTTCCATCCGTCAACGACTATTTCGTATCCGCCCGGCGCGCCGTCCGCCTCCGCGCGGGCCGCGGCGTCCACGGCGACTATCACCCGCTGCCGGCCTATTGCCCCCGCAAGCGACGCAAGAAAGGCGGTGTTCACGGCAAATTCGCCGCCTTCCCTTCCCGCGCCTTTTTTCCCGGGATCTCGGAAACACGCGGACCCCGCGATGATACGCCCGGCCCCAAGGCTCACAAGCTCCTTCGCCTGCTCCGCGTTCCGTATACCGCCGCCGACGCGGCATTCGGCAAGGCGCAGAAGTTTCCGTATCATGCTGGAATTTGAACCCGTGCCCATGGCGGCGTCAAGATCAATTACGGCAACTTCGCCGTAACGGTCAAATTCACGGGCAAGCCCTTCGGCGTCATCTTTTTCCAGCACCAGTTCTTTTCCCTGCCTGAGCTGAACAACTTTTCCGTTTTGTATATCTATAGAAGCAATAACCATAATTACCTGACACACACCCCCTTTGTCCGGGCATGCCGCTTGATTTCCCCTATCGTTGTCTTTCCAAAATGAAGCAGGGACGCCACAAGAGCGGCGTCGGCGCCGGGATCAAGAAGCACGCCGGAGATCTGATCCAGATCACCTGCGCCCCCCGAGGCGATTACCGGAACGGAAACCGCTTCAAGAATACGGCCGGTCAGATCCAGATCATAGCCGCCGCCCGTGCCGTCGGCGTCTATGGAGTTAAGGAGAATTTCCCCCGCTCCCAATTCTACCGCCTGTACCGCCCAGGCGACCGCGTCCATTCCCGTATCGGTCCTTCCGCCGTGAGAACAGGCGTGCCACACGGGCGCGCCGTTTCCGTCCGCGCCCGCGCGCACGGCGTCTATCGAAAGAACCACGCACTGGCTGCCATAGGCCTTCGCCATTTCCGAAAGCAGCTGCGGCCTTTGCAGCGCGGACGTGCAGACCGACACCTTGTCCGCCCCGGCGTTCATCGCCCCGCGCATGTCGTCCACGGTTCGTATGCCGCCGCCGACGCAGAGCGGAATGAATATTTCCGACGCGACGCGGCGCACAACATCAAGAAGAGTTGCCCGGCTTTTATAGGAGGCCCCTATGTCAAGAAAGGTAAGCTCGTCCGCGCCTTCTCCGTTGTAGCGGCGGGCAAGCTCCACAGGATCTCCCGCGTCTTCTATCCCCTTGAATTTTACGCCCTTTACAACCCTTCCGTCGTCCACGTCAAGGCAGGGGATGATCCGCTTTGCCTGCATTACCGGTAATCCGCCCAGTTTTCAAGAAGCCGCAGCCCCGCTTCTCCTGATTTTTCGGGATGAAACTGAACCGCCGCGAGTTCTCCCTTTTCAACGGCCGAACAGTAACGCACATAGTACTCGGCCTCCGCGGCTTTTACCCCGGCGTCGGACGGATCTGCGTAGTAGGAATGAATGTAATAAAAGAAACTCCGTTCAGGCAGTCCCCGGAAGAGTCTTGACGCGGGCGCGGCTTCGGTCTCGTTCCATCCTATCTGGGGAACCTTGCGTCCGGGAAAACGGCGCACCCGGCCGGGAATGACGCACAGCCCCTTCACTTCCCCGCCGCCCGGCGCGGCCGTCTCTTCCGAAGAATCAAAGAGCAGTTGCAGCCCTATGCAGATCCCGAGGAAAGGACGGTCCGCGGCTATCCACGCGCGTATTGCTTCCGCGTAGCCCGACTGTTCAAGCGCTTCCATGGCGGTGGCAAAATGACCGTCGCCGGGAAAAATGAGCCTGCTGAAAGCCCCGCGCGAACCGCCGTCCGGGCCAAGGGCCAGCTCTCCGGGTTCAGACACAAAACGGGCGGGAAGCGAAAGCCGCTTAAGGGCGTTCATCACGGACCCCAGATTCCCCGCCCCGTAATTGATTACGCCTGTAAGGCCTTTCATGCAAGCGTTCCTTTTGTCGAAGGAACAATATCCGCCCTGCGGGGATCGTTCCCGCACGCTTCGCGCAGGGCGCACGCGGCCGCCTTGAAAAGAGCCTCTATCTTGTGGTGATCGCTCCTGCCCCGCAGTATGTCAAGGTGAAAGGTGATGCCCGCCGCCGTGACAAAACCCCGCCAGAAATCTTCCACCGTATCAACCTGAAACGATGAACTTGCGCCGCCTGACACCGACACCAGGGGAACGCCCGAAAGGGGAACGTCGAAGACAAGAAAAGGCCGGCCTGAAATGTCCACGGCCGCCCTTGCGAGGGTTTCATCCATGGGGAAAAAACAGCTTCCGCTGCGGCGTATGCCCCGCCTTTCGCCCAGCGCGTCCGAAAGACACTGTCCCAGCGTTATCCCCGTATCTTCAACAAGGTGATGCTGATCCGTTTCAAGATCGCCGCGCGCGCGTATTTCAATATCGAAAAGCGAATGACGGGCAAAGGTGGCAAGCATATGGGTCATGAAGCCGACGGGATAATCAAGCTTCGCCTCTCCGCGGCCGTCTATATCAAGTTTCACCGCAATATCGGTTTCATTGGTCCTGCGCAGAGTTTCCGCGGTCCTTGCCATGAACACTCCTTTTGCCTTACGGCACAACTTTCCTCAGATCATATTCAACAATATCCGCCGCTCCAAGCTTCTTCAAGCGGGGAATAATATCGGGGATTTCGCTCCGCTTTACGGCTATCTTCACCGCATAGCCTCCGCCGCCGTACAGGGGGGCGACGGTAGGACTCCGCATGGCCGGAAGTCCCGCCGCGATTTCTTCGATGCGGGATTCCGGGACATTCATCTCCAGCATCACGCGCTCCCTGCCGTCAAGGACCGCCCTGAACAGCATGGCAAGCTCGTTAATGCGGCCGCGTTTTTCGGGATCTTCCATTGCCCTGCGGGAAGCCACAAACCGGGTGGACGATTCAAGCAGGGTATCGATGATCACAAGGCCGTTGTCCCGCAGGGTTCCTCCCGACGCGGTATTGTCTATGATCATGTCGGCGTCATCGGGAGGAAACACTTCGGTGGCGCCGTAGGTTCTGAGTATGCGGTAATTGTACCCCGACTGCTTAAGCCAGGCTTCGGCAATATTCACATATTCTGTGGCAACCACGATTTTTTTGGAACGCAGTTCCGCCCTGTCCGCCGACGCGGGAACAGCCGCGACAATACGGACACGGTCAAAGCCGAGGTCAAGAACCTCCTCCACAGCGGCGGCGCTTTCCCTGATCCAGTCAACGCCGGTAAACCCCGCGTCGTGACTTCCCAGTTCAAGCAGTTCACCCACATTCTGCGGCTTCATGATCTTGGCGTCCAGCCATTCGGCGGCAAATACCGGCCGGTAGGTCCTGTCGGCAAGACACATGGGGAAACCGGCGTCGGTAAAAAGTTTCGACACATTGTCAAAAATACGCCCTTTGGGTATCAAAATCCTCAATTTTTCCATTCAAAAACTCCAATGTAAAACGCGAACCCCGCCGTAATTTTCCGGGATACCGGGGCTTTCCCAAAACCAGCCGTGTTTTGGGAAATGCGCCTTTTTTCCAAAAAAAAACCGTGGACCGGAAACCAATTCCGGGCCACGGCCGTATTGCCGTCGCAGCGCCTATACGGCGCGGAACCCGGATGCGGGAGCATGATAATGATGTATATGAAAGGCGTACATCCGCTTCATGGCAAATATTATAGAAAAAAACGCCCGGAAATGTCAATACGCCAAGGCAACCGCATTTACTTTTTTCAACCTCAAAATTTCCTTAAAGACAGTATGCTTTGAAGAAGATATTCACCGCGAAGTCGAACAAGTCGAAAAAGGAAGAGAAAAAGGGGATTTGAGAGCAAAAACTTATTTGACTTTTTCTCATTGAATTGACCGTGACCTATTGACTTAATGTTAACGTTAAGGTTTAGGATGCTTGACAAAGAGGAATCTGCGGAAACTCCGGCAGGGTTCCGCGTACTTTATTTTACGGAGGCATGGAAGTATATATGAAGAAAGTAGTGATCACGGGAAGCGCGGGGCTTTTGGGGCCCTATGTTGTTGAGCATTTTGTGGAACAGGGCTATGAGGTATTGAGCGTTGACAGGGTGAAACCGGCCGTGACGTTGGCGCGCCACATGACGGCCAATGTAACCAGCCTCGGCGAATGTTACGGAATTCTTGAGGGAGCCTATGCCGTCATTCATCTTGCGGCGATTCCTTCGGCGTATATCTATCCCAACGAGGTAACGTTCCAGAACAATGTCATGGGCACATACAATATTCTTGAGGCGGCGGCGGGGCTTGGGATCACAAAAGCGGTTGTCGCGTCCAGCGAGTGCGCCTACGGCATCTGCACCTCGCGGCAGGGATTAACGCCCGTCTATGTTCCTGTAGACGAAGACCACCCGGCGCTCCCCGAAGACAGTTACGGCCTTGGAAAAATAGTGGGAGAAGCAATAGCCTCTGCCATTCACCGGCGTTGCGGCATGCAGATTGTCTCGTTTCGAATCGGCAACATCATAAGCAGGGAAAAATACCTTGACTTCCCCGGATTTATACATGATCCGCATAAACGTAAAAATCTTGTATGGAACTACATCGACGCCCGCGACATTGCCGCCGCCTGCCGCCTTGCCGTTGAAAAGAACGGGCTCGGTTCTGTCGTCATGAACCTTGCCGCCGACGACACCTGCATGGACATCAAAAGCCGCGATCTCCTCAAGGCCGGTTTCCCGAACGTGACCGATATCCGCTCTCCTGTAGACGCGTATCAGACATTGTACTCCAACGAAAAGGCGAAAAAGATTCTGGGCTGGCGGCCGGTCCATTGCTGGCGCGATAATGTGCCCGGCGGCCGCTGACGAAAGGGCATA
>JAISEB010000326.1 GCA_031264395.1 Treponema sp.
TGGCGTGGATCATATAAGGCTCGCCGCTTACCGTCAGTTCCACCGTTCCGTCCGGCAAAATACGCTGGCGGCGTTCCTGGGGCTCGAACTCAAGATCGCTGGCGTATACCGATTCCAACGCCGGTTTCGGCATGGGAACGCCCCCCAAATCGTCAAGTCTTACATGAATCTGTTTCATATTAATCCGGTGTCAGGTGAGCTTGTTTCAAAACCCGGTTGGTTTTTCACAAGCTCTTGTGGTTTCTCGGCCTACGGCCTGCAAAACCACAGTTTTTCAAGGTTGCCGTTTCAAAACTGAAGTTTTGAAACGGCTTCATATATGATCTTGTTTTTTGATCAGCCCCGATATACCTATCGACACCCGCCTCCTCCTGTTGGTTTAAGCATTTCCCACAACACGGTTAGTTTTGGGAAAGCCTCAGTTGTTCCGCGCTATTGATGATTGTAACCCGGTTGATCCCTTTGGTGAAGGCCTTTGATGAAGGGGACGATTTTATGGTACGCGATTTGTTATCGTGAAAAATATGCCATAATACGGCATGGGACGGGGAATATTTATGCAGGATTATATTGATTAATAGTTCAATGAGATTCATATTAGAATGGCGGATTTAAAAAGGCTCTGGTTTATTAATCTTATGGGCAGGGGGAATGGATGGACGTTATCAAAAAAGACAGTCCCATTTACCGTTTCAGTAAGTTCCGGACCTTGATGTTTGAAAGTGAAAAACAGATAGACGCTATTCTGCAATCGCCCGACGCTTCTCTTGCCGTGGAGGACGATCGCGGTTATTCAATGGAAAAAAAGGCTTTTCATGATAACCGCCGGGATACCAAAGGAGACACCCTCCGTAAGCGGCTTGAGGGTTTTCGGAACGAAAACGCCGCCCTTGTCCAGGTTACCTACGACTTCTTTTTTGGCGGTACTAAACGCACGTTGTTTCCCGAAAGTGAAAAAACCATACAGGTTTACAAGGTTATCCATGACCTGGCCAAACAGTACGGTCTGGATTTTTCCGCCAGTGTTTCCAATCCGCTGGATCTCGGGGATGGTTATGTCAAGGACCATGACGAAATCGGTTACTCCTGGCATTACCATGAAGGCCTCATTGATCCGCGGGGGAATTTCAGCGTCAAGATGTCCATGCAGACCCAGTGGTCAAACAACAAGGGTCCTGTACGGCTGGAGATCGACCGGGTGGTTGTTTACGCCTTTAAGGAGGAGCGCTTTGGCGATACCGCCTATTTTTATGTGAACCCCCGGGAGATTCTGGATATTTCGCCCTTCGGTAAACTTGAAATCATGGGCTCGGAAGAAATTTCCAAGAGGGGAAACGGTTCAACGCCGGTACGGGTCATGGGCCGCTGGGAAGGGGCCATGCCCGGTTACAACCGTTGTCTTGCCGTTCTGGTATATAAAACCCGTGAGCTTGACTACTTTGCCCCGGGCGCTCTGGACTATATGAAGGGCATATTGGATGCCCACGCCAGGGCGGGGATAAGCTATCAGGGTTTTTACTCCGATGAAATGCACATCCAGTTTGACTGGGATTCCAATGTTCATTTTGCCCAGACCGAGGTAACCACCCGTTACCTGACGCCGAATCTGGCCAGGCGTTTTTCCGCGGCCTACGGCAGTGAATTTGAAGATTTCGGTAAATATCTCGTCTACTTTTCTTACCATCAGCATGATTTCTGTAACGAAGAACGCAATCTGCCCGCGCAGCATATCCTTAAACCCGGCGCGGAAGGGGTTTACGCAACATGGCTTTTCCGCAAACGCTATTTTGAGATGCTCAATGATGTGGTGGTCCGGCTTTGTGTGGATACTAAAGGGTATGCCGAAAAGAAGTTTCACAATCCGGTGGATGCCCACGGCCACGCCACCTGGAAAGAATCGCCGACGCTGGACAAGAATTATCCGGAGATGAAATGGTACAGCCTGCGGCGGGACGATCTTTTTTCACGTTACGATTATCACGGCGAGTATGTCGCTTCTTCTTCCGTCATTGAGGCGGTAGCGGGTTGTTATGACTACTTCCGCTGGAACGACTACTTTACCGGCGGCGGTACGGATCATGGCGAGCATGGATACGGGGACAGGAATTACTACACCCAGGCTTTCGGCGCTTCCCTGGCTGTCCTGAACGAAGATGGCCGGGGCTATGCCGGCGGATGGGGTTCGCCCGAAGAGGTGCTTAAAAGGCAGACTGCGGTGGGCCGTGTTTTCGGTAACGGTACTTTCCGGGGGGCGGGGAGGGATCAATTCGTGCAGAATCTCGAAACCCGCCTTACCGATGTTCTGGCGGTATACCCCCTGGATCTGTTCTATTCGGAGGAACGTTTTGGCAGTTGGATGGTCCAGTACGGTTATTGCAACTACATCACCGAGCAAAAACTGCTGGAACACGCGAAGGTGGAACGGGACGGTACCATAAAGATCAGGAACCGTTCTTACCGCGCCCTGGTATTCCTGTATCAGAGTTTTTTAAGCCAAAGAACGTTAAAACTGCTGGAACAATTCGCGCAAAGCGGCGGACGTCTGCTCTGGATGGCCGTGCCCCCTGTGGGGTTTTGGGACGGAACCGGGCCGCTTGAAGGCTGGCAAAGGCTCTTCGGCGTAAAGCCGAGGGGCGAGGCCGCCCGGGCGCTTGCCGCGAAAGACAAAAGGGTACGTTTTATCCCGGATATCAAAACCGCCGATATGATCATCCCTACCAATATGCTGCCTGATTTTGTGTATCAGTTCGCGGCGGACGGGGCAGATGAAATCGCCTGGCTTGACGGAGAACCCGTGGGCTTTGAAAAGCGCTGCCCCAATGGGGGGCGCGCCGTGTATCTGGCCGTCCGCGCCAGGGACGACCAGTCCCAGTCAATGGGCGGCGATATTTCCACCCTCTTTGACGTTCTCCGCTATATGGGGGCGTATTCAGAAGATGGCGGCGAAATCCGCAGCCGCCCCGCTTCCGCCCGCCTTGTTACCATGCGTTTCCCCAATGGAGCGGTTTCCATTACGCCCCATTACCGTACCTTTTATGAACGATGGGACAGTCTTTACGGCCGGGACCCCAAACAGGATGCCGAGTACCTGAAGGGCCGCGTCCTGCCCAGCCTGGATCTGGACTTAAACCGGGAAGAGCTTTTTGGTCATACCCTTACCTATAAGGGAAGCGAAACCTTGAGCTACAGATTGGACGAAAAGGGCCTGCTTGCCGGTTTTAGCGGCAATGAAAATGAAATTACCGTGGACGGCAAAACCTACCGGTTTTCAGATGCACCGGGCTGGCACTGTTTCGCCCCCATTGATCCCTGGCATCTGGAGGCGGACGTTAAGGCCGCCATGGTGGTATTCATGGAGAAACCGGGGAAACTGACCATACCGAACAGCCTGGGAACAGCCGGCCTTAAAGCGGCGCTGTGCAGGCCCAATATGCTTGCCCCGGAACGGGAGCTTCCGCTGACCCTGGAGGATGAAAAAATCACCCTCCTGTTTGACGGGAATTCCGGCGGAAATTCCGCCGGGAATTGGGCGCTGGTATACGAACCGCGTTAAAGAACTTGGCGCTGAAAGGGGTATCTTGTCGTGGGAGGAAATATGCGTTTAGGTATCTGTACTTCGCCTGAAAAGGCACATCTGGTAAAAAAGGCTTGTTTTGATTATTTCGAGTTCCAGCTTTTTGTGGTTCACGATGCCGGGGAAGATCAGTTTGGCAAATGGCTGGATTTGCAGCAGTCCGCGGGAATAAAAAGCGAAGCGATGAATTGCATGCTGCACCAGCGTTACCAGGTAACGGGCCCCAATGCCGATCTGGGCGCCATTAAAACCTATCTGGAAAAGGCCATACCTCGCTGCGCGAAGATGGGAACCGAAACCATAGTCTTCGGTTCCGCCTGGTCGCGCAATATGCCCGAAGGTTTTTCCGACCGGCAAAAGGCATATTCCCAGATTGTGGAGTACCTTCATCTGGCTTCGGACATCTGCGGCGAATACGGCATCAAGATCGCCATAGAGCCCCTGGGCGCGCCGGTAACCAATATCGTTACCTTTGTGTCGGAGGGCAACTACCTTTGCCATTTGGCCCGGCGCGATAATGTGCGCCTCCTGGTCGACCTTTTCGCGGTCGCCCAGAATCACGAAAACTGCCGCGAGTGCCTGGCGGGTTACGCACCCATGCTGGAACATTTGCATTTCTGCGCCTTTAACCGCCGTTATCCCCGGCTTGACGACGGCTGCGACTACAGCGCCTTTTTTGAGGGAGCCAAAGCCGCGGGGTATAACGGCCGTATCAGCGTGGAAGCCACCCACAATGGCGATGAATACGAAGACATGGTCCAGGCCATGGAGGTATTCAAGAAATATTTGGGGTAATCGCGCCCTTTTCCGGGTTCAAACCCGGAAGGGGCCAATAATTTTCGAGGGAGGTTCCTATGTTGTTACAGTCGGTTTTTTCTGATGAGTTGTTTGTGGACGCCAAAGAAGCGCTGCCCATAATCAAAAGCTGGGGCTCCGATTATGTGGATTTTCGCACTTTGGTCAACGGCAAGGGTATTGAGTTTCAGACAGAGGAAGAACTTAAAGCCCTCAAAGCCCATCTGGACAGCCTTGGCCTCAAGGTCGCGGTTCTTCAGTCTTCACTCTGCAAAGTCCACCTGCCTGACGACGAGCGGCGGCAGAAAGAACTTGAAAAACTCGAAGGCTTAATCCGCGCCTCCCGTATTCTCAATTGTAAGCTGGCGCGGGCCTTTTTCTACTGGCAGCCCGATGAGGTGGATCACAGCCTCTATGGTCAGCTCGCGGTCCGGCCCGATCTCATGACGGCTGTTCTGGACGCCTTTAACCCCGTCCTAAAACGCGCCCGCGAGGCGGGCCTGATCCTGGGTTTTGAAAACTGCGGTATTACCTGTGATGAAGCCCTGGCCTTCCTCAATGCCATTAACGTCCCCGATTGGGGCCTTGCCTGGGACCCGTCAAACGACCTTTTCCTGGTTCCCCGGGAACAGTGGACGGTTCACTTTGTGAAATGTATTAAACGCTCGGTTTTGATGCACGCCAAGGCTGTTGCCATTATCCCGGATCTGGTAAAGGATTCCTCCAGGGACACCAGCAAATTTCTTGTTCCCTGGGATAGGGTGCTGCGGGGCGCCGCCGCCACCGGCCGGGATATACCCCTTTCGGTAGAGACCCATAACCCCAGGGAAAGTAAGTTTACCCACGAAGAAGCCACCAAGAAGGTGTTTGATCTTTTAAAAGAAAATATGCCTTCCGGTGCGTTGGGCAGCGTGGAAGACGCCGTCCGGGAGACTCCCAAATTCGACTTTCCGCCCTGTCCCTATGAGAACGACCCTGTCCGCTTTGTGGTGGTGGGCATGGGCATGGGCCGTAACCGCGCCATCCACATAACCCGCAATCCGGGCATCAAACTCATGGGCGTATGCGACATCAACCTGGAAAAGGCCAAGGCTGTCGGTGAACAATTGGGCGTTAAATACAGTGATGATATTAATGTGTTTCTTGACGATCCCCAGGTTGAGGTGATGTATGTGGTTATTCCCACCGGGCTCCACTGCGAAGTGGCCGAAAAGTGCCTTAGGGCCGGTAAGCATGTGCTTACTACCAAACCTATGGACGTAAGCCTGGAAGCCTGTGACAGCGCAATCGCGCTGGCCAAAGAAAAGCGCCTGCTTTTTGGTGTTGACTTTGATATGCGCCATTCTTCGGAAATGATGGAATTGGTGGAAGCCCAGCGGAAAGGCTATTTTGGCAGGATACTTTCGGTGAACATTAACCTGTATATCTGCCGCGATCAAAAGTATTATGATGAAAACGGCGCATGGCGCGGGACTTATCGCTACGACGGGGGCGGTTCCATGAGCAATCAGGGCGTCCACGAAGTTGACCGTATACTGGAAGTTATCGGTATGCCTAAAAGGGTGCGGGCCGGGATCAAAACCCAAACCCACTTTATCGAAGCCGAAGATTACGGCTGGTCCGAATGGGACTATGGCAACGGTATGGTGGT
>JAISEB010000128.1 GCA_031264395.1 Treponema sp.
TTGCGCTTCAGCGCGTCGTCAAAGGGGGTAAATTCGGCCTTGTACACCAGCTCGTGTTCCACTTCCGCCCAGGCATCCTGAAGTATGGTGCGAATCTGCAATTCCGCCGCCTCACAGTCAAGGGGGCCCGTTTTTTCCGTGACCCAGGCGGGAATTTTGATTAAAAGGTGGGTGGATTCATAGCCGAATTCCTTGAAGCTGTAGTCCGAACCTTTCCGTTCACACTCGAGAACCTCAAAGTACCGCCTGACGGTCTCCTCGGCGGCATCCAGATCTTCGATAAAGGGGCAGATGACGCGTATGCCGATAAGATCGGTGATAACAGGACGGAAGGCAAAATTCCGCGTCTTTAACACCTGTATATATTTTTTGAAAAAACTGGGGAAATCCTTAAGCCTGGCCTTTACCATCACCTGGCGCGACGCCGAACCGCTGAAAACATCCTCAATCCGGGCCCGCAGTTCCCTGACGGCGGCGGATCTTGCCCCGGCGTATTGATCGTAAAGCCGCCGCAGTTCGGTTTGATCGGGTATCGCCGGTTTCTCCATTGTTTCGGTTTCAGGCATCGTTTTACGGCTTCACAAAAAAAACCGGGTTTTCAAACCCGGTTGGTACGAACCTTCGGTTCGATGAAACAAGCTCCTGGAGAAAATCGCAAACTCTTTATCCAGGCGTTTGCGGCTTGTACAATTTTCTCCGGGGCAAGAGGCCGTTCCGGAAACCGAAGTTTTGGAACAGTCCCATCTGTCTGAAAAACACAGGTTTTTCAGACAGCCCTTTCCGGGTACCCCGGCTTTGGATTACTGTTCGTTAACCGAGGTAGGAGTAAAGGCGCCTTCGGGAGCCTGTTTCTGCTGTTCCAGATACCGGAGCACCTGATTCTGGCCGAAACGTTCCATCTCCCAGATCTTCCTGGCAGTTTCCCTGTCCTTGATTATGTTCCACAGATTTTCGTCGTCGATGTCCCGGTCGGTATCAAGAACCGCTTTGTCGTAAATAACTTTGACATCCTTGAAATACACGACGAAATCCCCGCCTTCCTTGGCCGCGTCCCGCTGAACGAGGAAGCCGCCGAATTTGATGAAGGGCGTGGAAGTGGGATACAGGGGATACAGCCTGAGTTCCCGGTTCCTGACGGACTGAACATACGCGGGATTGTCCCAGCGGAGTTCTCCCCATCCGTCGTAATTCAGATAACCCATGAACATCGATTTCTGGTTGCCCTGATTGTCAATGATAAGGGTGGAAAGGCCGTGGGGGAAATTAAGACCGTAGGCGTTGACCGCGACAGACTTGATGGTTCCCACATTCTTGACCACGCCGTAATGCTCTTCAAAGCGGCTGGGACCGGTAATGCCGTCATTGCCCTCGGCGGGCTCTATGACTCCGTCATCATCGATATTCGCCTGCGGTTCAAACGCGGGAATTTCAAAGGGCGGCTTTATGATGGCCCACGAATTGTAGGGTTCGGTCGGAAAATGAACCCGCAGCCCCATCACCGTACCCCACTGTTTGGACGGCGCTTCTTTGGTATAGGTCAGCATCTGGTTCTGTACGAACCTTGAAGAAGACGCGAGTACAACATCCCAGTTGATGATGGCAAGAGAGGTCTTCATCACCGCTTTCTGCTCGGTGGTGAAACTGCCGCCGGCTATATTGGAATAATCCATCACGGTGCGGCGGTTCTGGGTAGGTTGGTTGTCCTGATCGGGAAGAATGTCCGCCGCAAGCAGACCGAAATCGATCAGCACAGCTTCTTCGGCAAACAGAGACCCCGCAGCAAACAACACGATGGCGAGAAGAATGAACATCCGTTTCATTCACAGCTCCTTTCGATAACTCGTTATTTCACAAATACTGCTATTATGTAAGTATACAAAATCCGCATAATTTGTCAACAATAATATCGGGAATATCGGCGCTTTCGGCTTAATTCGTGTTTTCTTCGGAAAACATACGGCGGAAATCCTCAAAAAAAGCCTCCTTTCCGGCGGCGAAAAGCCGCACGTCCCTTACACGGGGAAAATTACGCCGTATTCCCCGGTAAAGCGTCACAAAATTCCGGTAAACATCGCCGCCTTCGGCCGGCGGCAGCACGGCGCCTTCCGACAGGCCGGCGTACACAACCCCGTCCCTGTACATAAAAGACACAAGCCTTGTGTCCCTGGGAAAGAGGGGCGCCGAATCCGGCGAAACGGGCCCAAGGAGGGCCTCTTCCACATAACGCCTGATGTCGGTTTCCCCGGAGGAAGAACGCCGCAGCATCCTTTCTTCCACCGTTGTTTCCCCGTTCTGTATAGAATAAAACACGAACGTCCGTCTGACAAGCCCCGAAACCATAAATTCACCGGCAACAAAGAGTCCCATGAGGACCAGAAGAAGAAGTCCCCTTTTTACCGGGTTCATCAAAAAACCGGCAACGGCTTTCAAGAGCGTGTTCATTGGACGGCGGTGTATCCTCCTGACCGCTCAAAGGCGGCGGTAAAATCGGCAATTCCCTTATAGATCGCTTCGGCGGTCTTCTGCAAGTATCCGTCGTCGGCCATGAGCAGGGCGTCCTCGCGGTTGGTGACAAAGCCGACTTCCACGAGTACGGAGGGCATGCGGGCGTTTCTTACCACAAACCACTCTTCCGCCTTGAGGCCCCTGGAAGGCATGCGGCCTGTTTCGCCAAGGCGGTTAAGGATGTTCCGGGCCATAAGGATGCTTTCCGTGGTAAATTCCTCTTCCATCATGTCGTTAAGGATAGGAATAACATCCTCGGAATCGGCGTATTTCGATTTGTCTATTACGCTGCGGCGGTAGCCGGGGTTAAGGTACCAGACCTCGAAACCTCTGGCGGCGCTGTTGGAAAGGGAGGCGTTGGCGTGAACGGATACAAAAATAACGGCCTCGTTGTCCTTGAGCGGCACGGAATTGGCCAGCGCCACGCGGTCTTCCAGCGACGGGTAGGTGTCGCCGCTCCGGGTAAGGAGGACCCGTTTATCCGGCCAGGCGGCGGAAAGAAGGGCGTGCAGTTTCTTCGACACCGCAAGGGTGATGTCCTTTTCCACGGATTTGAAAGGCGCGCCGTTGACGGTAAATTCCCCAACCGCCCCCGAATCCTTGCCGCCGTGGCCGGGATCGATGATGACGGCGGCTATTCTGAAACGCGAGGCGTCGTCTTCAAAGGAACGGGCAAAGGCGCCTTTGAGGGCGGCGGTAAAGGCGTTGGGGAAAAAGAGGACGCCGTTTTCAAGGTAGGGGGCCGGAAGGCTGTGCAGTTCCCGTCCGTCGACAACAAGAAAGCCCGAATCGCCCGGCTTTCCCGTTTCAAAGGCCGCCGTATGCCCCGACATGGTGAAGATCCCGCTTCCAAGGAAAGGGTCCCAGCGGAAGGCGGCGGCGGAACCGGGAAGTACAAGAGAGGAAAGGGTATCGTCAAGGGAAAGATCCTGGGCTTCTCCCCGCACGGGGAAAAACAAAAAGAGGAACATGACGAAAAAAAACATCCCGGAAAAAAAGCCTTTCATGGCCCGCCTCCGTGTCCCAATTCGTCAAGAAGATACGCCGCGCCCTGATAACCGCCCCGGATAAGGGCGGCCCAGAAACGCCGGCCCAGCGTTCCCCGGCGGGGTGTTTTTACCGCCTCAAGGGGACATCCCGTGATGCGGCGCACCGCGTCAAGGCTTTCTTCCACGGTGCGGCCCATCCAGTCCGCCAGATTCGAAGACGTGAATTCGGGAAAATCAAGGATGGTATCCCCGGCGGGACGCTCCGGAACAGGGTCCGGCATGTCCCGGAGGAGGGAAATGAGGGAAGGTCCGGCGGCAAAGGCGCAGGGCGGAAAGATCCGGGGGAGGTCACGGCCCGGCTTTTCACAGGGCCTTTCGTCCAAAAGCCCGGCGTCAAGAAAGGCCGCCGTTTCGGCGCAGGGCGCCTGTAACCGTATCAAAACGGCGGCCGCGGCCTTTTCGGCGGCGGAAACGGCGCTTTCCCTGTCCGGGGCGGCGGCGATAACATTGCCGCATTTGCCGACGTTGTTTTCGGGGAACGTGACGGCGCTTCCCCTTTCAACCCGGAAAAAAAGATCCCGCACACAAGCGGCGGCGCGGGCCTTTTCGCCGTCCAGTATGTCCCCGACCTTTCCGGGAATGGAAATAAAGGCCCGTTCCGCGCAGGTCCAGGAACGGACCGGAACGAGCCCTTCGGGCTTCCGGCCCAGCGCCGCCAGAATGGCCCCCCGTACCGGTTCGGCCCCGGAGGCGTAGGGATAGGTCCAGCCGGACATGTAGCCGCCCGAAAGCCTCGCGGCGATCTCCCCTATCATGGGGCCCGAAGGGGTCAGTTTGATGTCGCCCTTGGCCGCGCCGCAGCAGTGTTCGCCGGCTATTCCCAGCGCCCGCACGCCGGCCTCGAATGTTTCAAGGAGAAGCCGCTGTGTCCCGCTTCCGGCGCGGGTGGGCATGGTGTGGCCCATTTCTATGAAATAGGGGGGAAAGAAGATGTGCCTGTCGGCAAGGCCGCAGACGGTAATTTCGCCGTTGTATATAACGGCGTCCACAGAGAATTCCGGCCCCTCCATAAACGACTCCACGATGGCCCTTCCCGACCGTGAAAAACGGAGGGAATCGGCCGCGGCGTCCCGGAGTCCGGCGAAGGTATCCGCCCGGCGGCAGCCCCGCCCTCCCATGTTGTCCACAGGCTTTACCACGACCGGATAGGAAAGTCCGGTAATATCCTTGTCCGGGACCTTTTTTATGACGGTAAAACCCGGCGAGGGAACTCCCGCCCCGGCGAAACAGGATCGCATGCGTTCCTTGTCAGAGGCGTTGAGGGCCGCCTCAAAGGGAATGCCGGGGAGGCCAAGCCGTCCGGCAACCCACGCGACGGTAGCGGAAAAATCGGTTCCCGCCGTCATGATTCCGCCGAGTTTTGTCCCGGAATCCGCGCGGAGGGACAGAGCCAGCCTTTCCATGCCTTCCCTGTCCTTGAGATCGACACGTTCAAAACGGTCCGCCATGGAAGCGCAGACGGCGCGGGGGTCCCCGTCCGCGGCAACGGTGAAAAGCCCCATCTCCTTTGCCGTCCTGATGGCGGGCCCCTGCATGACACCCGCGCCCAAGATCAGTATGCTTTCCCTCATGTCCGGTCTCCCCCGGTTCCCTGGTCCTGCCCGTCACGGCCTTCATCCTTTACCGCGTAGACCTCGAACGTGTCGCCCAGGCCGAAGACCCGGCTTGTAACTAGCAGCGGAAAACGGAGCGGCCCCTTGCCCGCGGCAAAACGGCCGGCAAGGGGAAAACGTTCGGGATGATGACCTGTGATCACTATTTTTTTAACGGTGAAGCCGGCCGTTTTCATGAGCCTTTTACAGGTACGGGGATTCCAGACGGTACGGTGATCGGCGGGGCTTGCCGCAAGAAATTTTCCGGCGGACTTAAGGCCCGAAATCCCCGATACGGAAGGGGTCGAAAAGGCAAGTACCCCACCTGTTTTAAGGATACGGCGTATTTCCTCCAGCGCGTCTCCGGGATTTTTCAGGTGTTCCAGCACGTACCACAGGGTTACAACGTCGAAACAGTTGTTCTTGAGGAAGGCCGGAGGGGGATTTTGGGGAAAGAACCCCTCGTGCACCGGAACGCCCAGTTCGCGGCGGGCCCAGGCGGCGGCGGAGGCGGCGGGCTCGAGCCCTGCGGGGCTGAAGCCGTCTTCTTTGGCGGCGGCAAGAAAGGGGCCGTATGCGCAGCCTATGTCAAGGAGCGCGCCGCGCCTGAGGCCGGGAAGCAGAGATCTGATGATCGCAAGCCGCCGTTTGCCCTGCATGAGAAGGCCGGGAAAATCTTCAAGGTATGTTTTTCCGTACTGTTTTTTGTACGAACCAAAAAAATACTCCCTTTCATACTCAATGGGCGGCGGGGCAAGGCGGTTCATGACGGTAAGGCCGCAGCGGGGACAGCGCCGGTATGTCCGTTCCTCAAAACGGGCAAGCGTATTTGCCGCGCCTCTTTTTCCCGCGAAATCACCGGCGCAGACCGGGCAGACGCGGAAAACTTCCGGGTTCGCCGCCGCAAGAAGATCCGCCAGCGTGCGGTTTTGCCGCCCGGCAAGGCCGTAACGGGAGGCGAGCCTTTCGCACTTTGCGCGGAGTTCCGCGAGAAAGGCCCGGTTTACCACGGGGTTTCCCTTGTTTTTCACGCAGAGCATGGCCGGAATCTTTCCGGCGCCCCGGACGCCCGCCGAACAGAAACCCGCGGCGCGGGCCAGTTTTTCGTGATAAGCGCCCGGTGAAACGAGGATCACCAGAAGCCCCGCGGCCAGCGCCTCGAACGCGGTGATCCCGAAGTGGGTAACAAGAAGATCGTATTCAAAGAGGCGATCCCCAAGATCCGGCGAAGGGGAAAGGCGGCGTATTGAGGCGCCCCCCTCGTTTTCCAAAAAGTCCGCCGGCCGGGACGTTATGACATTTATATCGAACAAATCCGCCGTTTGAAGGAGGGCGCGGCAAACCTCCCCGCCAAGCCCCGCGCCGTCCTCCGCGCCGAAACTTGCCAGAATACGGAGGCGGTCTTTGGCGGAAACATCCTCATTGGGGGCTTTCTTCTTTTCCGGCAGGAAAAGAAGCGAAGGACAGGCGATATTCGGACCGGATCTTCGGCGCGGTCCGGGAAGAAGATCGACAAGAAAATCAAACTGATCCCGGAGCGGGCCTCCTTCGTCTATGCCTATGACGGGGGCAAGGCCGGACCAGAAGCGGTACTCGCCGGGCGGGGTTCTAAAACGGTCAAGGACGATGAAGTCCCAGCGCGTGTACCCGGCCTCCCCTTCTGGCGGAAGCCTTCCGCAGAGGAGCCATGCGTCCTCATATTCCCCGGCAAGGGCGGCCGCGCCGGAAGCGGCGTCTTCGCGGTTTTTTACATACAGGAAGGCCTCCCCTCCCCGCTTCCTCATCTCCTTTACCAGAAGAACGGAGCGGAGAAAATGCCCCCCGCCCAGCCCCTTTTCACAGGCGGGAACCACGAGCGCCCTCATTTGAATTCCCGGACTACCCGCGTATCGGGGCCGGTGTTTCCGGCGTAAAGA
>JAISEB010000136.1 GCA_031264395.1 Treponema sp.
GACATAAAGATAAAGCCTTTTTTCTTGCCGTATTCGCGGAAGCAACGCTCTACTTCGGCGACAACGTCCTCCACCGTGGCATCCACACGGCCGGGTTTGCCGGTGGAGTCGAAGCACCCTTCCAGACAGAATTTGTCGCCGTACTTGTCCAAAAGGCCCGCCACATCGTTGGATGCCTGTACCGCGTTCCAGGCGGCCGCTCCGGTCTCAATGTAGTCCTCAATGCAGAGTTCCGCGTGTCCGCAGGTATGTTGGATCGGGATCATCCCCAGGTTTTTAATCGCGTCGTTGAGCCGCTTGTGGTGGGGCTTTATCAACTTTCGGTAGGTTTCGGGGGACATAAAAAGCTGCCGTTCGGTGGCTATGTCGTCAAAATTGGTGAAGCAATCGGTATGGTAGACTGTGGCGGCAATTTCCGCTTCCTGAATCCTGATGTCCGTTACGGCGCTGAAAAAATCGTAGCAGGCTTCGGGTTCTTCAATCAGGGCAATCATCGCTTCCTCAAAGCCCATGAGCGAGGCCAGCCGTTCCCAAACACCCGTGCCGGCGAGAAAGCTCGTGGCAAGCGTATCGGGATTGAACCCAAAAAGCGCGTATTCCTCGTCCTTTAGCTTCTGCCAGTCGTAGCTTTTTACGTTGGGGAAGTTTACGTCCTTTTTCCAGCGGGTAATGTCTTTTAAAAGAAATTTTCCCGGCGTGGGGATCATCCCGCCCACCGCGGCGTCGCTTAACGAATAGGGGACGCCGTAGCCGTCGGTCATGTTGTAGGCCTGCTGGCCTTTTTCGATGGGATTAAGAACGCCGACCCATGAAGCGTCGCCGCCCGGCCCAAAGGCCATAATCGGCACGTATTCGGTCTCCTCGTGCCTGAGAGCGCGTAAATAATTTTCCTTGGGTGAAAGACTCGACATAGTATCCTCCTCGTTTTGTCTACCGGTCGAAATTTAGAACATTTCCTTGCCCATGCGGTCAATGTTGGTAAGCGTGTTATCTCCTTGAGACGATCTTACCACGAAGCGGTGGAAAAGCAACAATTTTTAGTGATTATTTTCCCAGGCCCATTCGGCGGGTTGTTTGCATAAAAAAAGCGGAACCCCCAGGTTCCGCCCGTTATTGCAGTGCTGTGATTTAGAGGCCCCAAGCCTCCATGATTTTGTCGGCCGTGCCTTTTAGGATGGTCTCGTTGATGTAGGAAGGATCGTTGAGCTTGCTTTTCATTTCCTGGATGCGCTCCGCCCGGACATCGGCGGCGGCAAAAACGAGTTCCTTGGCCTGATGTAGCTCGCTTTTTTCCAACGCCTCAGAAGAAAGAGAAATTGAATCTATGTCTTCCCTTTGGTTTACCTGATCGCTCCGTCCGGGTTTTTTACCGGGCTGAATGGGATCCAGAGAGCCTATCCTGTCAACCGTCATACTCATATCCTACCTTCCCCAATTATCGGCACAATCCTATTAATAGTTTACACGATTATTGGCATTCTTTCCAGAGACAAACACCGAAAATTCACCAATTTGCTTGCCTTTTTTTTGCAAAACAAGCAGAATCTCCGTTACAGAACCACGGAGATATTCCTCGTGCGCCTTGGTCATTTCCCTACCCACACATACGTATCGTCCGTTATCTAAATCGGCCAAGTCTTCAAAAAGCTTGAGTATCCGGTGGGGGGATTCATACAAAACAAAGGCGGCCCCCAGGTCCAGCAGCTCTTTCAGCCGGGAACGCCGTCTGCCCGTCTTTGGGGACAGAAAGCCCTCGAAGACCACTGTTTTGTCCAGCCCCCCGGCTACGCTCACCAGGGAGGCAAAGGCCGAAGGTCCCGGAATGGGGATAACCTCATGTCCGGCCTCCGCTGCAAGCCGCGCCAGAACGGCGCCGGGATCGCTTAGTCCCGGGGTTCCCGCGTCGCTGGCATAGGCCAGGGTTTTCCCCTCGTTTAGAGCGGCGATGAGCTTTTCCGCGGCGGGGCCTTCGTTTTGAGCCCTGCAGGAGAGCAGGGGAATGCGCAGGCCAAGGCGGTTCAGCAACTTGAGGGTCCGGCGGGTGTCTTCGCAGGCGACAAGGTCCACGGTTTTGAGAATTTCCGCCGCCCGAAAGCTAATATCCCCCAGGTTCCCTATGGGCGTGCCGATAATATACAGGGTTGACACACCCTTACTATAACCGGCATGGCCCCGGTCGCCTAGCAGTCTGTCGTAATGGATACAATACTATGGGTTCGTATTTTCAATTGTTGGGTTTTGTCGTTATCGGCATAGTCCTTTTTTACTTTGGCTACAATCTCTTTTGGGGCTTTGGCGCCAGGGGCCGTTCTTCCGGCGGTCGGAAAAAGGGCCAAAACGACGATTCAGAAGGCGAAGCCGGTATGCCCCGGACCTGTCCGGTCTGCTCCATCAAGCTGCTCCACGGCGAGCGGGTAAAATCCTCCGCTTTTCCTGCCATGGGCAAGGCCGACCGGCTTATGTACATTAACGGCTGCCCCCATTGTCTGGACGGAGAGCGTCCCCGGGTTTGCCCGGTCTGCGGGAGCCATCTCAATTTCGACGAAAGTCTCGTCGCCCGGCTTTTCGACAAGCCCGGCAGGTCCCACGTCCACGTGCTGGGTTGCAGCAAATGCCGGGGGTTCAAGCCCAGTCCGTCAACCCCTGTCCGCTAAGGCCCGAAACACCGCCGCTCCGTAGGGGCTTTGTGGCAAGGCTGGGATTGGCGCTGGACAAACCGTATAACAATATGCTATACTTATAATATGATAGAAATCTCATTTGAATGGGATGAAGAAAAAAACAAGCTCAACCAACAGCGGCATGGCATCAGATTTGAAGACGCAAAGTTTGTTTTCAATGATCCTTGCCGGGTAATTCTGTCGGATTTATATCACAGTGAAACCGAGGAAAGGTGGCTTGCCATTGGGATTGTAAACAAGGTACTTTTTGTGGTTTTCACCGAGCATGGTGAAAATATCATCAGACTTATATCCGCAAGGATGGCCACGAAGGCTGAGGAGAAGTTGTATAATGACCATAGTAACCAAATTAGGACCGGAAGATAAGCCCACAGAGGAACAGCTCTACCGGATTGAACAGGCCGCGGACTTGCCCATCGTTTCCGATGTGGATAGCCCCGTCTATACAGCCGAACAACTGGCCGTTCTTTACGCGGAATCGAAACGAATAAATATCAAGCAAACTGTTGGGATAAGACTGAGCAAAAAAACAATAGAACAGTATAGAGCCATGGGGAAAGGGTATACGGGAATCATGGCCGCGGTATTGGACTATGCTATTAAACACCCGGAAGTGTTAAAAAACGCCCTATGAATAGCTTTATTTACAGCCTCTGTGTGCCCTTCTTTGCGGCGGTGGCGGCGTTGCTGGGCTGCTCGGCGGTTTTTTCGGGGTGCTATACCTT
>JAISEB010000146.1 GCA_031264395.1 Treponema sp.
ATCCCGGTGGATTCAGAACATTCGGCCATATTCAACCTTCTTCGGGGAAGGCGGGAAGACGCCGAAGAACTGATCCTCACCGCTTCGGGGGGGCCCTTCAGGACATATACCAGGGAACAACTTGCCGCCGTTACCCCAAAAGAGGCCCTTGCCCACCCTACATGGAAGATGGGGCCCAAGATTACCGTGGACTCTGCGTCGCTTGCCAACAAGGGCCTTGAGATAATGGAAGCGGCCATTCTTTTCGGCGTCAAACTCAGGGAATTGCGGGTGGTAATACACCCCCAAAGCATCGTTCACTCCATGGTGCGGATGACGGACGGGGCGGTATACGCCCAGCTGTCCCGGCCCGACATGCGCCTTCCCGTACAGGACGCCCTTTTCTGGCCGGAAACGCCGCCTTCTTCCTTCGGCGCGCTGGATTTCAGGGGGCTCCGCCTTGACTTTCTGGAACCGGACGGGGAAAAATTCCCCATGCTTCCCCTGGCTTGTCAGGCTGTCCGCCTTGGAGGGCTTTATCCCTGCGTGTATAACGGGGCCAACGAGGAGGCGGTGCGGGCCTTTCTTGAAGGAAGGGCGAAATTTCTTGATATACCGCGTATAGTTGACTATGTTTTAAGCGTGGCGTGGGAAGGCGGAGGCGCGGATCTTGACGCCGTTTTCGCGGCCGACAGGCGGGCGCGGGAGCTGGCCCGGAATTTTGTTGACGGAAAACCGGGGGGAAGAACATGACCTTTCTTAAAATACTCTTGGGACTGGCCGGCCTTGGCGTGGTTGTCTTTATTCATGAACTGGGACATTTTCTTGCCGCCCGGCTTACCGGCATAGACGTGGAAGCCTTTTCCATAGGATGGGGGCGGCCTGTTCTCAGGAAAAAAATAGGCGCCGTGGAGTACCGTATCGGCATGTTCCCCCTTGGGGGGTACTGCAAGATGCGGGGTGAAAACGAATTCAAAGAGGCCTGGGAAAACCGCAAGGACAGCGTGGAGCCTGTAAAGGGAACCTTTTTCGGCGCCAGTCCCGCCCGGCGCATCCTCGTGTCGTTTGCCGGCCCCTTCTTCAACCTGATCTTCGCGGTGCTCGTCCTTTCGGCCATCTGGGGCGCGGGCGTCGATGTAAGCACCCTTGAAAACCGCGTCGTCCTTGCCTCCGAAATGGGCGGGCAGCCCGCCCCGGCCGACGAGGGGGGGCTTAAAACAGGCGACCGCATTCTTGAAATCAACGGAAAGAAAATTTCCTATTACCACGACATACAGGAACAAATAGCGGTAAACCCCGAAAAAAAACTTCCCGTTACCGTGGAAAGGGACGGGAAAACCCTTTCCCTTGAACTGCGGCCCGCCCTTGATAAAAGCACCGGGGCGGGAAGGATAGGCGTCTATTCGTGGACCGCCCCCGTACTGGGGGAAACCGTTCCGGGCGGCCCCGCCGCGCAGGCGGGCATGGAAAAGGGCGACCGTATACTGCGGGTAAACGGGCATGAACTTTCGTACAGCGTGGGGCTTCTTCCGCTTCTTGCCGAAAAACCCGCCGTTCTTGACGTCGATTACGAGCGGGACGGCGCCGAACGGAAGGCGCTTCTTGCCCCGCTTTACGACGGGGGCGAGGCGGACCTTGGCATGGGCTGGGCCATGGTTCACTACCGGACCCCTTCCCTTTCGCCTCCGGCGGCTCTCGCGAAAGGGGCCTCCGAATCATGGAAGACCCTCGTCGTTTCCCTTAAAAGCCTCTCGCTCCTGTTCCGGGGCATAGATCTTACCCAGGCGGTCTCGGGCCCCATGCGCATAACCTACATGGCCGGAGACATAGCCGCCGAGGGTTTCGGCCGCGGTTTTGCCGCCGGCATCAGATCCATGGCGAATTTCCTTTCCCTCATTTCCATAGCCCTCTGCATCATGAACCTGCTTCCCCTGCCCGTCCTTGACGGGGGCATGATAGTTCTTTTCATTGTCGAGGCGATACGGAGGAGGCCCCTGCATCCCCGCGCCGTTTCCGTCTTTCAAACCGTGGGGGTGCTCATTATCTCCGGCCTCATGATCTTCGCCGTATTCGGAGATATCCTCTTCCTGTTTCGCCGTTAGGAGGTCCCGTTGAAACGGAAAATTCCCTGCTTCTGCGAAAACGCCTTTTCGGTAGACGTTCCCGACGAAATCGACCTTGACAAGAGGCCCGAATATATAGCCGAAATCATGGACGGGACCTTCATGAATTTTATCTGTCCCAGCTGCGGCAAGAAGCACAAGCCCGAATTCCCTATTACGGTAAACTGGCCGCGCCGCATGCTGCGCATAGAGGCGCTTCCCGAACTGGAACGGGGGGAGTTTTACCGCCGGAAAAAAAAGGCGAAGAAGGGTGACACGAAAAACGGGGAAACGCCGCCCCTTGAAACCGTCATCGGGTATCCGGAGCTGGCCGACAGGATAGCGGTGATACGGGACGGGCTTGAACCCGCCGCGGTGGAAGCCCTGAAATACTACCTTCTCCTCAAGGCCGAAGAAAACCTCGACGACGACCAGAAGGAGCCGGGCGTCTGGTATCAGGGAAAAACCGGGGAAGAGGGAGCTTCAGGGGAAGGCTTTCTGGAATTCCACATACACGGGTTACGGGAAGAAGAAGTCGCCGTCACAAGAATCCCCATGGCCATATACAAAAAAACCCTGGACGATTACAAAAAACGCCCGAAGGGTGAAATGTTCGCCATGCTCAGAAGCGGCGCCTATCTTTCGGTTCAGAACGCGCTCCGCCCGGATATTCTAAAATAGCGTACGGAAATGAACGGGCGTGAAAAGACTGCGGAAAAGATGAAGGCGGCGGGGATCTTCCGCCTTCCGCGAATTGCGTATCTCGCGCTGATTCCGGCGCTATTCCTGTCCGGAGAGGCGGCCTTTGGCCTTGCAGGGGAAATGCCCGGGCCCCACCGGGGCGCGGTTACCGCCCTTGCCGGAGACGGAGATCTGATCATCAGCGCCGGGGAAGACGGCTTCCTTGAACTGTGGAATATACGGGACGGCGGGGCGGAAGAGCGTTTTCAAATCGGCTTTATTCCCGTTACGGCGATGGCAAAGCAGCCGGGGAAAACCCGCGTCTGCGTTCTGGAAAGCGACGGTTTTACCCTGTACCGTATCAGCGTCTGGGATTACCGGGAGAAGATCCGTCTCTTTTTCCTTGATTTCGGGGACCCGGTAAGCTGTCTGGGCTATTCGGCCGGGGGGCGTTTCATCATCATCGCGCACTCAGGCCGCGCCGGCCTTCTCCTTGCCGATTCCGAAACGGGGGAAAGCGTTCCCCTGTCCGGCATTGACGGCACGCCGGTTTTTGCCGCGACCGGGCCTTCGGAGCGTTCCATGGTGACCTACTTTGGAAACGGCCGGCTTTCCTACCGGGATCTCAGGACGGGAGACGAAAGGGAGGCCCTTGCCGCCCCGCCCCGCCTTTCGCCGCTTGTCATTTTCGGCGGCAACCGTTTTCTCGCGGGTCTTGACGGGGAGAGCCTTGTGATCCTCGACGCGGTTAACGCGGAGATCCTCGAGAAGAGGGAGGCAAAGGGCGCCTTTCTTTCGGCCTGGCCGGGGGGAGAACAGGTGCACTCCCTTGCGCCTGTTCCACAGGGGGGAAACGGGGAGGAACGGATCTACGAACTGTCCGGCTGGAAGGCAAACGGAACGGGCCGGAAGGGGGGAACCCCCATTCCCCGCAGGCGAGTCGGCCTTGCGGGTGAAAGCGTCACGTCCTTTCTTTCCACGGAGGAAGGGATCTTCTTCGGAACGGACGGGGGAAAGACAGGTGTCATCGGCGAAAACGGCCGGGCGCGCATCTTTGCATCAGGCGAGAGGAAGAGGATAATCGAGGCCGAGGTTTCGGGGGAAACCCTTGCCGTAATCACCGAAGACGGCTGCCTGGGGTTTCTTCCTTCCGATTTTTCCCGCTTCGGCGGCTCTCCCGGCGTATCTTTTTCCCCCTCCTTCAGGCCCTGTCCCGGATACACAAGGCTCTCCGGCGGCGGCGGGGAATTTGTACTCTGGCAGACGGCGGCAAGAACGCCGCCGCCGGTTCTTGTGCGGGAAGGTTTCCCGGACCGGGCGATTGAAGAGGCGGACTTCCGCTTTCCCCTGCGCTCGGTGTCGGCGCTCGATGAAAAGCTGCTCTTTCTTGACGCCGCGGGAAATACCGCGGTTATAGACGCGCGCACGGGGAAGCGGATCTTTTCTTTTTCCGCCGCGGGGGCCATTGACGCCGCCTTCGCGGACGGGGAAAACATCATACTGGGCAGAAGCGCGGTTTCGGGAAACGGCGCCTTTCTTGCCGTGAACATCGTAAACGGGGAAACGGTTCCCCTGTACCTTTCCGCGCGGACGGGGGTGCGGGTGTACCGGGGTTCCGGCGGCGCCGTATACGGCGCGGTCATTGAAGAAAACCCCCGAAAAACCGTTATCGTCAGTCTTGAAGCCCGCGCGCAGGGAAAACAGGAGAGGCTCTTTGAATACGACGGCGAGGACACCCTCTTTGCCCTCGCGGAATCAGGCGGGGAGCCGGCCCTGAACCCCGGCGGAGGGGAAGCGTTTCTGCCGGGAAAGGAAGGGCCCCTCTTCCTCGAGCGGGGACAGGGCCTTCCCGTAAAACTCCTTGACGGGGGATCTTTTTTTATCACGCTGGACGGAGAGGGAGGCCTCTCATGGCAGGACAATGTAACAGGAAGGCTTCTCGCGCTGTTCAGCCTCACGGACGGCGGATGGACGCTTGCGGAAGCGGAGGGGGCATCGCGCGGAAAGATCAGTCGTGACTCGGATTCTTTCGAACCTTCTCAATAGCGGAGGACACCGCCTTGCGCACGCTTTCGGCGTAAGAAGCCTCGTTCATCGCGTGGGCCGCGTAGAGGCTTCCCAAAAGCGAAAAACGGTAGAGCGGTTTTACCGTGTTAAGGGCAACCGCCGCCATGTCGGCCACGCAGTCGTTGCAGGTGCACAGCTCTTCTCCGCAGCCTTCAAGCTGCCTTCCCAGTTCGTCAATGACCAGCTTTTCAGCCTCGTTTACAAGCAGTTCAAAATCATACGTGTCAATAAAGGCCATACCGCCCTCCCCTTTTACTGGAGTTGTTCAACAATCCGGTTGCCGAACAGCTTCCGCTACAATTAATTATACGGGATCGCGCTTCATCGTGGAAACAAATTTGGCGTATTTCGGCAGGAATTGAAGGCGTACGGGCCCCGTGGGGCCGTTCCGGTTTTTCGCCAGCGACAGTTCCGTTTCAATAACGTCAGGATGGCTGTTCACGGCGGCGTCCTTTCCCTTTTCCCGCTGGCGGCTCAGGAACATGACGATGTCGGCGTCCTGTTCGATGGCCCCCGAAGCGCGTATGGTCGCCAGATTGGGCTTGTCCTTTTCCGCTTCCCGCGTAAGCTGGGAAAGGGCCACAATGGGTATGTTGAGTTCCCTGGCAAGGCTTTTAAGCGAACGGGAAACCTCGGCGATCTGCTCGTGGGGCTGGAGGCGAAAATCTTCCAGAGTAATAAGGGTGATGTAATCAATGAAGATGATCCCGACGTTCTGGTTTGCCCGGAGGCGGCGCGCCTGCGATCTAAGATCCAGAAGCCGCATGTTGGGCTGATCCACAAAATACAGGGGAGCGTCGTACAGTTTGGACATGGCGCCGTGGACGACGTTCATCTGCTCGTTGCTAAGGTACCCGGTCCGCAGGGAGTTGGACTCTATCTGGGCCTCGCTTGAAATGAGCCGCATCATGAGGGACACGTCCGACATTTCCAGCGTAAAAAAGGCGGTGGGGATTTTCTTCCCCGCGGCGGCGTGGGCCGCCATGTTAAGGGCTATGGCCGTTTTTCCTATTGAGGGCCGCGCCCCTATGATGATAAATTCCGAAGGTTTGAAGCCGTTGGTCATGGAGTCAAGATCGGTAAAACCGCTCGGTACTCCGGTAAAGGCCTTTTTGTCCCGCCTGAGCTTGTCAATGAGTTTCGTGGTTTCGGCCACCACTTCCCTCGCGGAGCTGAATTTGAAAAGCTGCCTGCTGTCGGAAAGTTCGAATATCTTCTGCTGTACCTCTTCCAGAACGCGATAGGCTTCAAGCGACTCGTCAAAGACACGGGCGCCTATTTCGGAAGAAACGCGGAGCAGGGACCGCCTCAGCGAACAGTCTTGAACGATTTTGACGTAATATTCGATGTTGGCGCTGGTGGGGACCACCGTGGTAAGGGACGCCACGTAATCCTCGCCGCCCGATTCGTCAAGTT
Source organism: Treponema sp. (assembly GCA_031264395.1). Classification (GTDB taxonomy): domain Bacteria; phylum Spirochaetota; class Spirochaetia; order Treponematales; family Breznakiellaceae; genus JAIROE01. The sequence goes on from JAISEB010000146.1 coordinate 6,246, forward strand.
TTCCCGCCTGCCGCAGTTCCCGCGACACGGTAAGTATGTCGGGCTTTACATTCCCGCTGTCCCTGAGTTTCAGTATCGCGTCGTATATTCCGCCGTGGGCGGGCGAATAAAAATCTCCCGCCCTGAGGCTCAGACCCTGCGAGGCGGCGTCTATGGCTTCCGTGTCAAAGAGCATGGCCCCAAGCGCGGCCCGTTCCGCCTCGTTGTCGTGAGGCGGAGTCCTGTTAAGTCCCCCGGCCATGTTCCTTCTTACGCCCCGGCGTCCGCCGATTCTTCCGCTTTATCCCCGGCCGCCTCTTCGGCGGGCGCGGTTCCCGGGACGGCCGCTTCCTCCGCGGCCCCTTCGCCTCCGGCCGTTTCAACTCCGGCAGATGCAGCCGTTTCGCCGGCAGCCCCGGCGGTTTCACCCCCGGCGGCTTCGGCCGCGTCCTCCGCGGCCGTTTCGCCGGCGGCTTCGGCCGTTTCGCCGGTGATCCCGGCCTGGGTATCTTCGGCAGACGGCGCTCCTGCGGCTTCACCCCCAGCCGTGTCAACTCCGGCGGCTTTGTCCCCTGACCCGCCCGGCGCAGGCGCTCCGGCGGCATGCCTGGCGGAACGCCTTCCCCTTGCGGGGGACTCGGTTTCGGTCTTGACCGGCTGCCCCTGCACAACAACGGCAATTTCGGCGGCGGCGCTTTCGTAGAGCTTCACCGTTACCTTGTACCTGCCCACGCTCTTAAAGCCGTTTCCGGCAAGTTCTATACGCTTCCTTTCTATCTGGAAGCCCTGTTTGGCAAGTTCGTCGGCTATGGTCTGGCTGGTTACGGCGCCGTAGAGTCTTCCGTTGGCCCCCGCGGGCATGGTAATGACAAGCTCAAGGCTCCCCAGCTTTTCCCCGAGCCCCGCGGCGTCTTTCCGTTTCTCGGCCTTTCGCGCTTCTATTTCCCCCTTTCGGGATTCAAAGAGCTTTATGACCCCTTCCGTGTACGGAAGGGCAATTCCGCGCGGAAAAAGATAGTTCCTGGCATAGCCCCGCGCCACATCCTTTACGTCTCCCTCTTCCCCGAGGGGCGAAAGATCCTTGTTCAAAATCACCTTCATAACCAAGCTCCCTTGGCCGGAACGGCCGGTTCCGGCGCAGAATAGGGTCTCAACAAAAGACCCCGCGGACACAAAAGCCGGGCCGTGTCCGGGCCCGCCTTACATCCCCGGAGTAGGGGACGATCCGCTTTTTCCGGACGCCCGCAGGGGCGCCCAATTTTCAGCGACGCCCAGAAGCGCCAGCAGCGCAAGGGCGAACGCGTTGATTCCCGGACTCACTATAACGGCGGCAATCGCCACATTAACCAGTATGCGCGCGAAAGGGGAACGGACCTTTCCCGCGAGAAACCAGAACAGGATTCCCCAGCCCTGGGCAAGGAACACCAGCGCCGAAAGTGTCAGAACGTTCCAGGCGAGTATTTCGCCGGGCCCGAAAGACAGAAGGCGGAAAAGCGGCGCTCCCAAAAGGGAAAAAGACAGTACCCATATCATTTCACCCGGAGCGTGAAAATTCACCAGAGACTCCGCCCCGGGGGCCTTTCCGGAAGACGGGGAACGCCTTGCCAGCCGGAGGACGAAAAAAGAAAGCCGCCGGCTTGCGAAGAACAGCAGAACCGAGGAGGCAAGCGCCCCGCCCCGCACCACAAGAAGCCTCAAAAGGCCCAGAATTCTTTCCGCCGTAAAGTAGCGTTCCAGAAGCGAACGCCTTACGGCGTCTCCCCCGGCGGACCCCGTGTACAGGGAAGAAAGCAGTTCCGCCTGGGACCGGAAAAAAACGGAAAAACCGTCGTGCTCCCGGCCCGGAAGGGCGAACATGATGAAAAGAAAGAACGCCGTTACGGCCGCGGAAGCGGCGGCAATACGCCGTACTACCCGCACCGGCCCCGGCGCCATGATCCAGATAAAGCTCCCCATGACAAGGGCCGTATACACGGCCCCTGAAAACATCTCCCCCGCGTTTCCCTGCCCCAAAGCGAGCGCGGCGGCGGCAAGGACTCCTTCCAGAGCCAGGACCGCCGCGGCGGCCCCCAGAGCGGTTCTGACATTGGCGTACAGAACGGCGAAGCCCAGGGGCACAAGAAAGAAAACCCCCAGGAAACCCAGACGCCGCAGGAGAAGCGAAACAAGAGCCGCAACAGCAAGCGACGGAACATGCGCCGCCGCTGGGGGTCCCTGTGATACGGAGAAGAGCATCCGTACGGGGATTAATCGGCCACAAAGGGCAGGAGGGCGATGATCCTGGCCCTTTTTATCGCCAGCGACAGGACCCGCTGATGTTTCGCGCAGGTACCGGTGATGCGCCGGGGCAGTATCTTCCCCCGTTCGGTGATAAAGCGGCGCAGGGTATCGCTGTCCTTGTAGTCTATCCTGATCTTCTGGGCGCAGAATTTGCAAACCTTTTTCTTGAAGTAAGCCTTGCCCTTGCCCCGGCCCCTGTCTTCGCCGTCGCGGCCGTCCATCTGGCTGTCCATGCCCCTGTCCTGACGGGGGGGCCTTTCATTTTCCGTATATTTTTCATCAGACATACAATGCTCCTTAAAAGGGGATATCGTCGGCAAAGCCGTCGGAAGCGGGAGCGGAACCGTTCCGGTCTTCGTCGGGACGGTTTTCCGCGTGAGCGGCGGGGAATTCGGCCCGTGGCTGCTGGCCGTAGGAAGCGCCCCCGGAAGCACCGGAAGAATTTCCCCCGTATGATCCCCCTGACTGGGAAGAGCCGGAACCGCCCAAAAGCTGCAGGTTGTTCGCCACTATCTCCACCTTGGAACGGTTTTGACCGTCCTGCTGCCACCTGTCCTGGCGGAGTTCGCCCTCAATGCCGATCATCTTTCCTTTGACAAGGTACTGGTTAAGGGATTCTCCCTGCCTGCCCCAGAGCACTATGTCGAAAAAACTCGGTTCGTCTTCCCACTGATCGCCGTTCTTGCGGCGCCTGTTGACGGCGATTGAAAATTTACAGACGGCCTGCCCGCCCGATGTGTACTTAAGCTCCGCGTCCCTCGTTAAACGTCCTATGAGGGTCACGTGATTCAGATCCGCCATTATTACTCCTCAATTTTAACGAAGAGGTATTTCAACAGATTGGCGTTAAGCTTGAATACCCGGTCCAGAACGGCGATTGTGGAACTTTCCATTTTGACAATAAAAAGAACGTATTTTCCCCGCCGTCTTTTTTTGATTTCATAGGCCAGATCCCGGTCGCCCGGTTCATCGGTCTTTTCGATTTCGGCCCCGTTGGCGGCAAGGTCGGCAAGCAGCCGCTCCCGGCCCGCCCTGTGCAGGTCTTCTTCAAGGGGAAAAATAACCGTCAGCTCATACTTCCGCATGGGCCCTCCTTACGGACATGGAATAATCCGCTATTGGCGGATACATGGTTCGCTTACAGCGAACAAGAAGGTTGCAAAAAAAGTGTGTGTTGCAAACTACGGGAAACAGTTTATCAAAAAGGACTTCGCCTGTCCAGTGATTCCGCCGATAATACGGTAAAGCCATGAACAAACGCATCAACTTTGAAGACAACCTTTTTGCCCTTGCCATGAGGATACAGATGATACGGGATCTCTTCGCGCTGGACGCCGATCCCGGACTCTTCCTTGAAAAAACAATGGACGACATTGATTTTATCGACTATACGCTGGGGGTCCTCCTGCGGGAACTCACGGAAAACAGCCGCCTTCTGGAACGGGACGAAGCCTTTGAAAACCTTTCCGAACTGGAATGGCGCTTTGATCAGGCGCTGGGCGAAATGTGCTCGGGAGGCGGCATACCGGCGGCGTCGTATCCCATGCTGCGGGAAAGGATAGCCCTTGTCAAAAGCCGCAGCGCCGAACGGAGGAAGACGGCGGACGCTTCCCTTTCGCCCTCCCCTTCCTCCGAACCGCTGGTCAGCGTCGACGAATTGAGCGAATTGCTCAAGGACATGTGAGAATTACCGGGGGAAGCCTCCGGGGACGCCGGGTAAAGGTGCCGGGGGGGATCATCAGGCCCAGCATGGACCGCATGAGGGAATCCGTATTCGCGATCCTTGGAAACCTTGGCGGCCTTTCCTTCCTTGACATTTTTTCGGGAACGGGGATCATCGCGCTGGAGGCGGCTTCCCGGGGAGCGCGGCCCGTAGAAGCGGTTGAAATGGACAGGGAGAAGCGCGGCGTCCTGCTTGAAAACGTATCCATTTCACCCTGCCTTATACGGTGCCGTTTTATGCCGGCGGAGCTTTATATAAAACGCGCGAAAGTTTCATTTGATTGCATTTTCTGTGATCCGCCTTTCGCTTACAAGTACAAATGGGAACTGGTGCGGAACATAGCCGCTTCCCCGCTCATGAAGGAAGGCTCCCGCCTTGTCATACACAGGCCGCGGGAAGATCCGCCCGGCGGCATCCCCTTTCTTGTTCCCTCGGACCACCGCGAATACGGGCGTTCGGCGGCGGATTTTTTTGTGTGTCAAAAAAACAAAACCGCAATATTCTTTTGACAAAAGCGGCAAGGTATTATATCCTTATATTTATTATTATTTAGAATGTGGATGAAGAATGGATTGTAAAAAAATTTTCGAGAAATTCGAAGACGGCAAGGCTTTTGTAAAAACTACAGAAAGACCCGCTATTGAAGGCGTTCAGAAGGCGGCGCTGAACCGGAAGGGCAACATGCTTTTCAATTCCGGCGACGCGGAAGCCGCCAGAAGGATCTTCCTTACCACAGGATATTCCGACGGCCTTTCCCGCATAGGCGATTATTACCGCTCACAGGGAAGGATTCTTGACGCGCTGCGCATGTACTGGATTGCGCCCGACAGGAACAAGGCGGAACCCCTCATCATGCGGTGCGCCGTTATGCTGCAGGACATCATTCACAAAGAGGAAGACGGGGAAGTCCATGAGTGAAGTCAACAATGCGGATGAAATTCAGGAAATTTCGGAAATTTCGGATCTGTCAAAAAAGGGGTATCAGCTGCTCAAGGAAAACAAGATTTCCGACGCGGTTGAATGTTTCACGAGAATACTCGCCGTAAACGACAACAACAACTACGCGCTGGTGGGCATGGGGGACGCGGCAAGAAAACGCGGTTCTTTCCGTGACGCGGCGGGCTTCTACCAGCGCTGCCTTTCCTTTCACCCTGGAAACAACTACGCGCTGTTCGGCCTGGCCGACTGTTACAAGGCGCTCAACCAGTACCACAAGGCCATAGAAATATGGGAACAGTACCTCTTGCACGACGACAAAAACATCACTGTGCTTACCCGCGTGGCGGACGCCTACCGCAAGGTGCGGGATTTCAAGCATTCCAGGGCGGTGTACCAGCGGGTCCTTGAAATGGAGGAAAAGAACCCCTACGCCATCATAGGGCTGGGGCACCTGCACTACGACTTCAAGGAATACCGGGACGCCCTTTTTTACTGGGAAAAAATGCTTGAGGGAAGCCAGAATGTGGACATACGGGTTTTGACATCGATAGGAAACTGCCACCGCAAGCTCAAGACCTTTGATCAGGGCATTCCCTACTTCGAAGAAGCCCTGAAAAAAGATCCCTACAATTTTTACGCCCTGTTCGGCCTCGCGGACTGTTACCGGGGCCTTAACCAGCAGAACCGGTCCCTTGAATACTGGAACCACATTCTTGAACAGGACCCCAGAAACAAGGTGATACTGACCAGGGCCGGGGACGCGTACCGGTACATGAACGAATACGCCAAGGCGGTAGAGTACTACGAACGGGCCCTTAACATCGAATTCGACGCCTACGCCGTGCTGGGGCTGGCCGTCGTCTCCAAAATTCAGGGGAAATACGAAGAGGCGCGGGAATCGCTCCAGCGGCTCATTCAGCAGGACCCGAAAAATTACCGGCTCTATGTGGAACTTGCGGACTGTTTTATCCGTATGGGAAACAGGCCCAAAGCGGTAGAAACGCTGGAAACCTTCCAGAGATTCGGAATCAGAAACAACACCGTCGCCGAAATGCTTGAGAAAATCAGGCAGTAAACAATGGCGCCTCTTCCCGGCCTTGCCGGGCTGCTCCCCGGAGAACTGGCGGAACTGCTCGGCCTTCCCCCCTTCCGGGGCGTCCAGATCTTCAAATGGATAAGCCGGGGCGCGCTTTCTTTTGACAGCATGACGGATCTTCCCCTTTCCCTCCGGGAAACGCTCGCGGAGAAATACCGGATACGGACAGGTTCCGTAAAGAGCCGCCTTGAGGCTCCCGACGGGACGGTAAAATCGGCGCTGGCCTTCGGCGGCGGGGCGGGGATAGAAATGGTGCTCCTTGAAGACGGGCGGGGAAGAAAAACCGTCTGTCTTTCCACCCAGGCCGGATGCCCGGCGGGCTGCGTATTCTGTAAAACCGGAACGCTGGGTTTCCGCCGCAATCTTTCCGCCGCCGAAATAGCCGAACAGTTTCTCTTTGCCGGGGATCTTGCTCCCGGCATTTCCTCCGTTGTCGTCATGGGCATGGGGGAGCCCCTGCTTAACCTTGCCGAACTGCGCCGGGCCTGCGCGTTCCTCTGCCACAGGGACGGCCCCGGCATTTCCCCCCGGCGCATCACCGTTTCCACATGCGGAATAGCGGACGGCATACGGGATCTTGCCTCCGGGGGGCCCCCTGTGCGGCTTGCCCTTTCACTTGCCACGGCGGACGAGGAACTCCGCAGGGCGCTCATGCCCATAACAAAGGCCAATCCCCTTCCCCTCCTCAAGGAAGCGCTCCTTTACTTTCAGGAAAGGGGCGGGGGCCGCGTTACGCTGGAGGCGGTTCTTCTTGGGGGGATCAACACAGGAAGGAAAGACGCGCGGGCAATGGCGGCCTTTGCCCGCGGGCTTGACGTTGTGGTAAACATCATCCCCTGGAACCCTGTGGAGGGGCTCGTCTTTTCGGGCCTTCCCCTGAGGGAGCCTTCCGCCGGGGAGACGGCGGAATTCAGGCGGCTCCTTGAACAAGAGGGGCTCAAGGTTACCCGCCGTTACCGCAGGGGAAGGGGCGTTTCGGGCGCATGCGGGCAGCTTGGGGAAAGCGCGTGTACATGCGCGGAGGCGCCCAGGCACGGGCGCACGGACAAAGACGCGGACACACCCATGACGCCCGCGCAGCCTGCCGTTTGACATATCAAGCCGACTTGTTGCTTTGCCGGGAAGGCTCACCCGAAGGAGCGGAGCAGATGGGTAAACAGGGCCTGAAAGATCCCGATAAGAAAACCCAGAATGCCGCCGAAAATATCTATCCATTTCAGTTCGCGGGCCATCACGTCAAGGATGATCCCCTCCACCTTTTCCATTTCAAGGGAATCGACGCGCTCGCTTACCATGGTTTTGACATCAACCGTTTTAAGTATCCCCGCCATCCGGCCCTGAATAAAGGAGACGATCTTCGCGGCGGCAAAAGAATCCAGCGCGTCCTTTCCCGCCCCGTCCATGCCGAGGAGGCTCCCCAGTTCCGCCTGCCCGAAACGTTCGCGAAGAAGACCCGCGAAAAGATCAAGCAGTTCGCCAAGGGGGCGCTCAAGGCGCGGCCTTATGATCCCCGAAAGAAAACGGGCGGCGGCGCGGGAGGAGACGGAGTCCGAAAGGAAAGCGGCAAGCGATCGTTCGCATCCTGAAAGAATGCCCTGTTTCACGCCGTCCGCCTCCAGCGCCTCCTCAAGCTGAACGGCAAGATCGTCTATGATTTCGCCCATGCGGCCGGCGAGGGTCTTGTCGTACTGCGCGGCCGAAATGAAAAAACGCTGAAAGACGTTGAGTTTGAGTATCGCCTTAAGGAGAAAAACGCGGCCCCGGTCTTCCAGTTCGCGGTGAATTTCGGGGCGGCGGATAAATTTCACAAAGGACTTTACCGCGAACGGATACGCCCCCTGTGCCCAGGGAACAAGGGCACTGACTATACGCTCCGCGTTCCGGGAAAGAAGGCCCGCGAGGGCGTCTTCCAGCGAAGAATCCCCTTCGGCAAGGCCCAGAATCTCATTGACGCTTTTTTCCCTGAAAAAGGGAAGAAACGCCTCCCCCGCGGCGGCGGCCCCGTCAAGAAAACCGGCGGCGGGAAGCGACAAAAGTTCTTCCGTGTAAAGCGCGACGGATTTTTTTACGCCTTCCCTGACGCCCGGATCTTTCAGGCGGGCTTCCACGACGGCGGGGGTAAAAAGCTCCCTTTCCACCATGGCGCCTATGCTCACGGCAAGCCGGCGGCGCTGGCGCGGAAGTATGCCGGGGGTAAAGGGAAGCCGTACGCCAAAGATCCGCACCTCGTCAAGCGGCCTGAAAAGCATTTTTATGGCTACTACATTGGTAACAAAACCTATGCATCCCCCCAGAACGGGGGGGATGATCCAGTAAAGAATATCCGTCACCGGCTCATCATCTCCGAGGCGGTTTCCGCCTTGTACTCGTTGTCATAAATATCCACGACGCTTTCCCGCACCCACCCTTCGGCGGGGTTCTCGTCGGCCCCCTCGACCAGCACCCAGGATTCCGGGGAACCGCCGTCGTTGACCGACCGCCTTTCAACGATCCGCACCATGGCGCCCCGCCGCATGTACCCCAGGGAAACGCCGGCCGTCTCGGGCCTGGCCACAAGGAGGGTGTAGGAGGCGTTGATTACCCCGTAACCGATAAAGGCGGACGACAGGGGCTGAACGGGGGGAGGCTCCGGCACAACCTGCCCGCCTCTGGAATCGCAGGCGGAAAGAAAAAGGACGCAGAGGAAAAAACCGGCTTGACCGGAAGGGCCCAAAATTCTTACTCTCATAACATGAAAAATATAACCGTTTCGTGCGTTTTAGTCATTGTGTTCCTCGCGGGGCCCCTTGAGGGAGGGGAACTCATAAAGAACTACGATTTTTCAACGACCCCGTTTTTCGGCTTTATGTACGGCACGGCCGGAAAGACCCTGTACGAACATCCCGGCGGGGGGAAGGAACTGAACCGGCTTGACTGGAAGATGGACCCGCTTTTTTACTTCGGCGGCCGCGTCGAGCTGTCCAGGCCGCGGCCCCTTGAACTGTGGGGCCTCTTTCTTGCCTTCGACATGAAATTCGGCCTGCGGGGAAAAACCGGCTTTCTGGAGAACAGGGAATGGCAGGCCGCAAACCACGGCGGCCTTACCGCCTTTTCCACCCACGACAACAATGTACAGAACATGACGGATCTCGACATGCGCGCCGGCGTCTCTTTTCCGCTGCTGGACATGTTCGCGCTTAAAATCTACGGCGAATTTTTCTACACGCGCTTTTCCTTTTACGCCGCGGACGGGGAGGGAGAGTACGCGCAACAGCTCGGCGCGGGAATATACGAAGAGTCCTTTTCCGGAAGCGAATCGTTCACCGGCACGGTTATCACCAGCGTGCAGAACTGGTTCGCCGTTTCCCCGGGCGTTTCCCTGTTCTTCCCCTTTCACCGGCTCTTTCAGGGGGAAGTGAGTTTCGCGGTCAGCCCCGTTGTGTTCTGCAACACGCGGGATCTGTATCTGAAGCGGAATCCGGCTTTTGAAAGAAGGGACTACATGAAATGGGGGCTTTTTCTTGAACCGGGGATAACGTTTTCATTTACGCCCGGCGAAAAGCTCTTTGTTTCGCTTGGCTTTTCCTGGCGGTACATCAGGGGGACAAAGGGAGAAAACCACGCCGGGGAAGATCCGTCCGGGGCATCCGGAACGGAAGCCTCTCTTTCGCGCATCGGGGTTATCATAGGCGCGGGCTGGCGTTTTTAGGAGAGAAAGCCGAAGAGCTTTTGATCCGAACCGGCAAAGTCAAGTTTTTTTATTTCCTCAAGATCCGCCCAGCGCCATTCGGTGTGTTCCCGGAGGATGAAGGGAACCTTTGGAAATCCCGGCCGGGTTTCCAGAGGGTCCTCTCCTTCAAAACAAACCTCATAGGCCCGGAGCGTTCTTTCCACGCCGCGGTGCGAAAAGACGGCGCTTCCCAAAAAGGGGCCGGCGGTAACGGCGGCGGCAAATTCCTCGCGGAATTCGCGGACAATGGCGTCCCCGTCGCTTTCCCCCTCTTCCACCTTGCCGCCGGGAAATTCCCATTTGCCGCCCAGATCCCCCCCTTCCTTCCGGCGGGCAATGAAGATGAGCCTTCCCCTGCGGGCTATACCCGCGACGGAAACGGCCATACGCTAAAGGAGCAGTGCCTGGGGAAAGAGGAAGTGAAGAACGGCCGCGGCCATGGCGGCAAGGCCTATCCATTTTTTATTGCGCAGCACAGCCCCGCCGAAATTTCTGAACGCGCCTTCCGCCGGGGCGGCGTGTTCGTCGTAATATGAATAGATCAGGATAAAACCGGTTACAAGACCCGCTGCGGCGGGGATCAGATCCCCTATGACGGGAATATCGCCCTGAACCGAAGAGAGGAGCTTCAAGAGGCCCGTTATCATGGCAAGTATGCCCAAAACCAGGCGAAAAATCTCGTTGTTAACGGGAAGCTTGAGCCTTTCTTCAAGGGAGCTTTCACCGTCCCCGGTAAAAAGAATAAAGCCGGTAAGGGCGTTAAAAAGTACGGACAAAAAATAAAACTGGATCATTTTGTGTTCCTTTGACAAGGATACTCGATAAACGGCGCGAGGTCAACGCCGAAATAACGGCGAAGATTACGGCCCGCGCCGTTTATTTTGAAACAACGGTAAATTCCAGGCTCCCGTTTTCACCCTGTATGACCATGACAAGGCGGTCCGCCTCAAAGGGGACGGAAAACCGGTATTCCTCTTCATCCTTAAGGCTGAAAAAGATACGGTTCCTGAAGACAGGGTACGGCGTATCTTCCTTTCCGGCGGAAACTTCGGGGGCAACCGCCAGGTCCACAAGGCCGGTATAGACATTGGCGTCCTTCGCGGTCTTTTTCAAAACAAGATAGGTGGCGCCCTCGAATTTCATCGCCTGGACGCTTATGCGGTTTCCCCCCAGCGTATAGGAATTTTCCGCCCCGCCGAAAACGGCCAGCACGATTATGAAGGCGGAGAGGATCAATATGGAGGCGAAGAGGACGGCAAGAGGCTTTGTCGCGGTAAGGCTGCGGAAAAAACCCAGCCTCCTCCGGGGTTCTTCCCGGTAAAGAGAACGGACCGATTCAGGTGCTTTGGCAAGACGCCTGTCCCGGGAATAATAAAAAACAGGGTCCTCCCCCTCCGTCCGGCGGCTCAGGGAATACCCTGCGTTGGGGCGTCCCGAGCCCGCCTTTTTTTCCCCGTCCCCTGTCTCTTCACGCGCCTGAGTCTCTTCGCGCGCCTGTTTTTCCGTCACCGCTCCTCCTCCCGCCCGCCGCTTCTTTCAGGCGCGTCATGCCGCGCATGACGGCCGGGAAGCCAGGCGCGGCCGGCAACGCGCGCCGCCTTTCCGGCCAGCTCCAGAGGATCTGCGAAACAGGGCTCCGCCCCTGCCGCCGTTTCAATGAGCAGCGCGGCGGCCGCGGCCGCGGCCTCAAAACAGCCGCCGCGCGCGGCAAGGGCGGCGCAGAAACCGGCAAGAAGATCCCCCGATCCGCCCGCGCCCAGTCCGGGCAGCATACCGTCCACAATGCCGGCCCGCCCGTCGGGCGACACGGCGTACAATACGTGGCTCTTGAAGAGGACAACCGCGCCGCGCTCGCAGGCCAGGCGGGAAAGCAGGGGAAGCGGATGGGCAAGGGCCTCTTCTTTCGGGACGCCGGCCCACAGGGCGAATTCCCCAGG
>JAISEB010000150.1 GCA_031264395.1 Treponema sp.
GGTTTTTTCGATTCTGCCTGAAAATTCATGCCCAATGACAAGCGGCGACACATGGGCGCCGTAGGTGAGCGCCCGCGGTATATCCGAACCGCAGACCCCGACCGCCATTACCTTGATCAGTACTTCATCATCTTTGATTTCGGGAACCGGTATGTCTTCCGTTCTGAGATCGCCCGGTTTATAGAGCCTTACCGCCTTCACATTACCCTCCGTTGAATTATTCAGCGCTTCCCTGAATTTTTTTAAGCCGTATCACATTCCACGACAGTCTGGGCAGGGAGGCGGATACAAGCCCGCCGTCTATTGCGGCGTTTCCCCGGCTGTGGGGCGTTACTTTTCGCGGCTCCCTCTCCGTATTGGTGTCTTTGGGACCGGCGCTTTCCACAACGATGTGTTCCTCCACCCGGTAGCGGGAAAAGCCCCGCAGTTTCAGTTCCAGGGGAAGGCTTTCGTCGAGGCTGCGGTTAACGGCAAAGACGGCAAGATCCCCGCTGTCCGCCAGCACCGCCGCCGCGTCCAGATACGGAACGCCGGTATAATCGGTACTGTCGTATTTCGGCGAATCTATCCGTGTTACAAGGCTCGTTCCCCGCCCGTATTTTGAGAAGTGAAGCCATGCATAATAGGGAGGCAGCACCCACACGCCGGATGCGGATGTGCGTATATGGGAAATACAGTTGACAAGCTCGGACATGCAGGCAATTTCAACCCGGTCGGCATGGCGGAGTATTGTTATCAGCATGCCGCCCAAAGCCACCGTGTCTTCCTGACAGTAAGCGTCCTCAAGCAGGGGGGGCGCGACCGCCCAGATTTTTTCTTCCTCGTGCCGCTGTTCATCGGATTCGGAAACGCCGTGCCATGTGTTGTATTCGTCAAAGGATATATTTACCGTGTGTCTGCTCCTCAGTTTTGCCTTTACATAATCAATGGTGGAAACGGTGTCCCTGAAGAACTTGTCCGTGGAAAGCGGTTTGGCAAGATAATTCGGCGTATCCTTTTTGGCGTTGCTTAAATAATGATGGACGGAAAGATAATCAATATCCTCGTATGATTCCTCAAGCGCCGCCGCGTCAAAGGAGGGGTAGGTCGGCATTCCCGGATTGGAAGAACCCGCCAGTACGGTTTTAATCGATTTGTCCACCCGCTTCATGCCCCGGGACGCCTCCCGGGCCAGCATTCCGTAGGCGGTCCCCGTCGTATGCCCCACCTGCCAAGGACCGTCTATTTCGTTGGTAAGGCACCAGTATTTTATTCCGTGCGGTTCGGGGTACCCGTGGGCGATCCGCAGATCCGACCAGTACGTGCCTTTGGGAAAATTGCAGTACTCAAGGACGTACATGGCGTCCAGTATTCCCCTGGTGCAGAGGTTCACGGTCATCATGATCCCCGAGCCGTTACGCTTTGACCAGTCGGCAAATTCGTTGATGCCGAATTCATTGGTTTCTATGCAGTACCATGCAGGCTCGGCCCGCCAGGGGCGCTGTTCCACGGGCCCTATGCTGTCCTCCCAGCGGTAGGTGGATGTGTAGTTCCCTCCGGGGAAGCGGTTCAGGGTAAGGTTAAGCGGCTTGATTACCTCAAGAACATCTTCGCGGAAACCGTGCGCATCCGCCTTGGGATGTCCCGGTTCATAAATGCCGTGATAGATGCAACGGCCCAGCGGCTCGACAAAAGAACCAAAAACCTTTTCATCGACGGCCGCGACAATAAAATCCCTGTCAAGTATTACTGTTGCCTTTTCCATTCCCCTTCCTCCAGATTCCTAAACCTGTATGATCTCAATTTCTACGCCGCTGGGATCTACTATCAGCATCACCCTCTTTTTGATCCCCTGAATATATTCCGGCGCCAGATTTATCTTGACGCCCGCCTGTTTGCAGCGCCCGTACAATCCGTCAAGATCGTCCGTTACCAGGGCCATGTGGCGGTAAATCCCCACATCGGTATTGCCGGTTTTCCATTCCCTTTGGGGATTTTTATAGCCGATAAGCTCCAGCCTTACCCCCGGCAGGGCGTAGTAGTAAAGAACATGATCCCCCAAATCAACCGTTTCCAGTTTTTTGAGTTCCAGAATGTTTTCATAAAAATCGAACGCCTTTTCCGTATCGGTACAATTGACCGTAACATGATCGACGCCGGTTATTTTCATGGCGACGCCTCCTTATACTTCCACGTATTCTATTTCCAGAATCCGGCAGAGGGCCTCGAACCGGCTCCTTACGTCGCCGAGAAACAGCACCTCGTGATGGGTCCCGCCGTTCCTGAGCCATTCATCCATGGCTTTGCGTATTCCCGAATCGGGCTTGAAGAAGGCGTGGTTCATCGGCACGTCTTTCAATTCCTCCGTATCCAGAACGGTTCCCTGGGAAACGACAAGCCGGTACTGTTCGCCCGCTACGGAAACCAGGGAAACGAGTGTGGCCCGTCCGGGCTCCACGTTGAATTTGGGAGTCGGCGGATTTTCCGCGTCGCCTATGTCCAGGGGCCGGTCAATAAGCGTTACCCCCCTGTCCTTTCGGGCGACCTTCCAGTTTCCTTCTCCCATGTGGGAAAGCATGGCCGCGTCCCTGCCGAAATCAAGGGAATACATTTCGGTAAAGTGCGGATTCTCCGCGAGCATGTGGCCTATCACCGTAAGGAGCAGCACGTTGGTATCCCCCTCGGCGGAATACCCGTATCCCTTTGCCAAAAGGCTCGACCCTCCAAGTATGGGAAGCTGCTTTAACCTGCCGTCTTCCCTGTAGATATTAAAGAACTGCGAGAAGCCGTCGTAGCCGTTTTCAACAAGGAATTTTTCAAAGGAGATCTGCATCCTCGCGGCGTAGCGGTGGCTTTCCGCGGGCAGTCTGGGATCTATCCTGAAATTCTTTTTGTCTTCCGCAATCTGGGCGTCAATTTCCGCGTCGCTTGTTTTTTCCATAAGGGCGTAAACCGGCCCTATGGTTTCGTGATTGGCCTCGACGCCGAATTTGCGGCAGAAGGCGGCGTCGTCCCCCATGATGTCTCCCATGTTGTGCATGCGTCCGAAAATGGCGACTTTGGTTTTTTTCAGCCTGGCCGCCGTATTGGCCGCCTGGGCCCAGTCGCCGACGAAGGATTTGAAACGCTGCGACTGCCAGTCTTCGGTGATGATCGCGGGCTTTATTCCGCAGCGCATCAGCACGTTCGACGTATCCTGAATGCCGTGAATGCCCTGATTGGTGGTGCAGAGGACCCAGTCCCAATTGGGGGTAACATTAGCCAGCGGCTGGATGTTGGCAAGAAGGACAGGCAGGTTGTTTTTCTTCATGGCCTGAATCAGCCTGTTTCCGGGACTGTAAAGAAGATTGACGATCATGATCCCGTCGTATTCTTTGTCGTTGAAGTATTTGACATATTTTTCAATGTCGGACCGTTCTTTGGCGGGACCGGGAAAATCCACGTCCGCGGCATCGGAGAGCCGGGCGGCGACTTCCCGCGCCCATTTTTCCTGCATTCTGGGAAGTTCCGGCTGGGACTTGTCATAAAGCCCCTGCATCAATCCCAAAAATCCGATTTTCGGTTTCTGCTTTACAATCATGGCTTTCCTCCAAAAAAATATATATGTAAACCTCTGTAAATCCCGGCCGGGTTTCCAGAGATTCCTTTACCCTTTTTCCATTACAACAACCGCCTTTAACACGGAACCTTCCGCCGCCTCCTTGAAAGCGGTTTCAATTTCGGAAAGCGGATACCGTTTGGAGATAAATTTTCCGGCGTCGATCTTGCCGCTATGCAGAAGTTCCATGGCGGCCCTGTTCTGCGCCGGGGTTGAGGCGTGCACGCCAAAGACCCCGATTTCGCGGTAATGAATGCGGTTGCTGTCCAGAAAACCAAGCCCGTCTCCGGGAAGGCCGCCGAAGAGAGAGAGCCTCCCGCATTTGGCCAGGGACTCAAGGCCGTCGCGCTGGGCGGAACCGGCCGAGCAGGCGGCAATGGCTACGTCGGCGCCCTTGCCGCCTGTAAGGCGGATAATTTCGCGGGCGGCGCCTTCCTCTTCCCCGGCGATAAACGTTACACCGTCAAGCAGTTCCCCCGCCTGCCGCCGGCGCTCCCCGGCGGGCTCCACGATAAACACCCGCGCTCCCTGCGAGCGGGCAAGTTCGGCGTGCATGCAGCCTATAATCCCGCTGCCGAAGATCGCAACGTCTTCCCCGGCCTCAATACGCAGATACGACTGGGCGTTTATTACGCAGGCAAGGGGTTCGCTCAGGGTAAAGGGAACCGGATCGGGAACAGGGGGCAATGCATACACATTCCCCATAAGAAACGCCTTTTTGGGAAATACGGCGTACTCGGCAAAACCGCCGTCGTACTGAAAACCCATTGTCGCAAGGCGGTCGCACATGTTGGTATGGCCTTTCCTGCAGCTGTAGCATTCGCCGCAGCCTATGGCCGGGGCCATGGACACATAATCGCCCACGCTGAAACCGCCGGGAAGCCCCGGGGCAAGCTCCGTGATCCGCCCTGCCATCTCATGCCCCACTATCCGGCCCCTGTCGGTCTTTTCACTGCCGAAGCGGTACATGCGGACATCGGTGCCGCAGATCGAACAGGCGAGGATCTTGACCAGTGCCCCCTCGCCGCCCAAAACCGGCGCCGGCGTCTCTTCCAGCCTGAGTTCCCTGCCGCCCCAGTAACGATACGCAAGCATAAATGTTCACTTTCCCCAAAAAAATGTTGTTATTCTAACCAACATTTTACAGATCCTTCTTATGAAAACCGGAATCCCGCAACAGGTCTTCCCGTTTTGCAGTGTTGTCGTCATCGGTCTTGATATTGATCTCAACCCCCAACTGCTTAACCGTGTCGGTAAAAGAATAGGTCCCTCCCGGCCAGTAACCGATATGGTATGGAACACCGGCGCCGATAGCCTTAAGCTGATCCTGCGCGGATTTTCTGTCCGGAACTATAAAACTAAGATGCTGGACCCCTTCTCCGTGCTTATCAAGCATGTCCTTCCAGGGACTCGGTTTGCTTCCCGGCTGGGCAAGTTCAATCTTGCAGTTTTCCAATTCGTAAACGGCAAGTTTAACATCGGAATAATCCCCGAGAGATCCATGGGTAAAAGCCGGAACTTTTTCCTTGGGAGGCAGACTGAATATCTCCGCCTTTGGCAGTCCCAAAACCTGAGACCAATTCTCAACCGCCCTTTCGATGTCTTTTACAACAACGGCAATATGACATAGCCTTTTAGTACCAATCGACATATTTTCTCCCTGCTTTAACCTCGGATAACTTTATAACGCGGTACCGGACCAAGGCACCGCGCTAACCGGATTTTGAAAAAAGCTTCCCCCCTTAATCGTTTTCCAGCAATTCAAGAATCAGTTTAAGCGATTTCTTCGCGTCGATGTATGCATAGCGCCCACCGGTGTATTCGCCGGTTTGAAGGCAAGTGAATCCCTGCTTTTCACAGACCGCGATCTTGTCTTTCATCCCCTTGATAACAAAGGCGATATGATGAAACCCCTCGCCATTCTTTTCAAGATCCTGCCGCCAGGTCGAATGGGGATCTTTGTCCGGCTCTATCAATTCAATATCGACATTGGGCCCGACATGGAAAAACGCCAGCTTCGCCCTTGCCTCTGAAGGCTGCCCCATGAATTTGGTCTCCGCTTCCTCCAGCGTTCCCGTTACGCTTACAGGCGGCGGATCGACGCCCAAAAATTTCGCATACTCGAGCCTGGTTTTTTCAATGTCATGAACCAATAAACCAATCTGAGTTACCACATCCGTACCTAAAACAGAATTTCCCATAATAATGCCTCCAAAAAATATTTGACCTGTGAGACAATCCAATTGATTATCAAACAGGTTTATTCAAAAAACCAATTCGAAACTTTGTTTACCCTCAATCATTTGAAATTTTATTTAAGCCCTTGAACAGCAGGAATATAATACCCAAGGCTATTAAAAGTAATATCCATGCCATTGCCGAGGCATAGCCCATCTTAAAATACAAAAACGCATTTTGGTACAAATACAACGAATAAAACATAGTCGCGTTGTCGGGTCCGCCTTCAGTCATCACAAAGGGTTCCGCGAACCACTGAAACGCGGCGATTACCAGGGTAACCGCGTTGTACAGGATAACCGGCGCAAGCATCGGGATTGTTATATGTATTGCCCTCTGCAGAAAATTGGCGCCGTCTAGGGATGCCGATTCAAACAAACTTTCGGGAATATCCTGAAGACCCGCCAGAAAAATAATTATCGCTCCTCCGCAACCCCACACCATCATCAGGATCAGGGCCGGTTTTGCCCATGCCGGAGCACCGAACCACGACGGCCCTTTTACTCCAAAAAATCCCAAAATCGTATTTACCAGGCCGTAATTGGGCTGTAACAGCCAAAGCCAAAGAATACAATTTATGATCAGGGGCATCAGAGTGGGTATAAAAAACACAACCCGGAAAAACGACATGCCCTTTACTTGTTTTACGTCAAGGAGGATAGCGGTAACAAGCGCCACCAGCAGGGTTATAGGCACCCCCACAAGGATAATGTATCCGGTATTATACAGAGAGGTTTGGAAGACTTTGTCTTTGAAAAGATTGATGTAGTTTTCCAGCCCGAGAAAACGCGGAGTGGACAGAACTTTGTATTCGGTAAGGCTGTAATAAAAAGATATACATATAGGGTACAGGGTAAAAGCCAAAAGCCCCAAAATCCAGGGGGCAATAAAAATCATTGCTGTTCCGAATTCCCGGCGTTCCGAACGGCTTTCACCTGTAAAATTTGTCAGTTTCATAGCCACCGCCTCAGCCCTTAATTCCCGACATGGCAATACCCTGAATAAAATACTTCTGCATAATAAAAAATATTATTAAGACCGGTAAAACCATAATAACACCCAAGGGCATTAAAAGTTCCCAGTTCGGCTGTAACCGGGAGCGAATCATCTGCGCTCCGATTGACAGGGTATAAAGTTTATCGCTGGCAAGGAAAATAAGCGGACCGATGAAATCGTTCCATGTACGCAAAAAACCAAAAATCGCCACGGTTGCCAGCACTGGCGTTGAAAGAGGCACCACGATCCACGAGAAAATCATAAACTCATTGGCGCCGTCTATTCTGGCCGCCTCCCGCAATTCTCTGGGAAGGGACAGGAAAAACTGCCGGATGAGAAAGATATAAAAAGGATTGCCAAAAAAACAAGTAACCGTCAACGGAAGGAATGTCCCAATCCAGTGCAGTCTTTGAAACAGCATAAACAAGGGAATCATAATAACCTGGAACGGCAATATCATGGTTATCAATACAATGACAAAAACCTTATCCCGGCCTTTCCACCGCAGACATGAAAAACCATAGGCGATAACGGCGCCCGACAACATGGAGCCAACTATGTTAAAGAACACGATGATAAGCGTATTCCTTAAGTACCGCGCAAACGGGATGTAATTAAACATCCTGATATAATTGTCAAACTGTATTCTGTTCGGTATCCACCGGACAGGAACCTCAAACAACTCGCTCGGCAGTTTAAAAGAACAACAGAGAAGCCAATAAAAGGGGATAATAAAACATGCGGTCATCGCAATTAAAACAAGGTGAATCGCCGATACGCCCACTTTATTGATCGCTATTCTGCGTTTGTACTCAAAAGAAACTGCCGAACGAGCCATGGATATTTTCCTTATTTCAACCTGTCAAGTTCCGGCTGCAGTTTATTTTGCAGTTCCTGGAGAAGCGGCATGGGATCGGCATTGTTGTAAATGACATTATCCCGCAGGGCTATCAGGTCTTGACGGAGTTGAGTGGAAACAGGACTAAGCGCAGGATGGGCGGACTTCGGCGAATTGGCAATCTGCCGCTCCATAAGATAAATCTCGTCGCCTTTCTTTGTCCACGAAACCTCGTCGAATGCTTCATCGGAAGTGGGAATTGAACGCCACATATCAAAATTCTCCGCGTTGACTTCCGGACGCTGGGTATATTTGAAGAAGAAGGCGGCCAAATCAGGACGCTTGGCTCCCTTGGGAATCCCAAAGACATTGGAACCCAAGGGAGTTGATCTTTCCCGGCCTCCGGGAGGCACCGGGACCGGCACGCACTTGTAATTTACCGAAGGCGCATAAATGCGAAGCGCATTAGTCGCCCAGTTGCCCACCACGGTCATGGCAACTTTCTTGATAAAGAAAGGATGGTCCGGCGAGAAAAGTCCGCCCGCAGACTGAGTAAAGCCCTTAATCTCGGCAGGATCATATTTATTGGCGTATTCCCGCTGCCAGTTCAGGGCCGACGCTACTTTAGGATCCGTAAGCTCAAGTTTCCTGGTCGAAGGGTTGTACATTTCCGCGCCAAACCAGAAGGGCCAGAAAGCGGGATCTTCGGTGGAATCAAGCCAGGGAATGTAACCGTACTGAACAACCTGCCCGGAAGCATCCGTTTTGGTTAGTTTGTCCGTCCAGTCATTAAGCTCATCAACGGTTTTAGGATAATTTTTGATATCAAGCCCCGCTTCTTGTATCATGTCCGTATTCAAATACAGCATAATAACGTTGGAATCCTGCGGAAGAAGGTACATTTTGTCATTGTACAGAATAACGTTATGATAACCGGGCATGAAACTGTTGAGAGAAAGTCCCATAGCCTCCATATAGGGATCCCAAGACTGGAAGGCATCCTGAGCGACAAAGCCGTATGTGGAGATATAATCATCCGCGCAGATAATATCCGGGGGCGTTCCACTGGCGATGGCGGCAAGCAGTTTTCCGTTCCGGATGCCCGCACTTTCAGGAACTGACTGCATATCAACTTTAACCTGTGGAAATTCTTTCTGAAAATTAGCCACCCGGTTTTCATCCCAAGTTTTTGAATCGCCGGTAAAACAAGACCAGTAGTACAGATCCCCGGATACTTTACTCAGCTCCTCGGCAGTAAGGGATTTGGCTTCGGAACTGACCTGATCCTTTTTCTGGCACGAAACCAATAGGGAACAGCCAAGCAGGGTGAGTAAAAAAAAGCAAGCCACGTTTTTTCTACACATATTTTCCTCCTAAAAAAATTTAACAACCCCGCCTTAAAGGCGGAGACTATTCCTTATAACTCTAGCCTTCCCAAAATCAAAGTGGGGCTGAGAGAGGCTCATATATCCATCGCTTCACCCGGATAGTTGATGAACCATCCGTTTATTTCGTATAGTTTATACCTACCGATTGTAACAAGTCAACCAAAATTTATCTTGTTTTTCACAAATTTTACTTTATTCTGTAATAAAAACTCCATAAAGCTTTTATTACTTGACAAAAGACCAAACATGCCTTCTATTTATGAATATCATGTACAACAAACTTGGACGCCTCGGCCGGATAACAGAGCTTTTACGCGAACGAAACGGGGCGTCCATCCGGGATCTGGCGCGGGAATTTACGGTTTCGGAGATGACCATCCGCAGGGATCTGGAAAGGCTGCGGGAGGATAAT
>JAISEB010000160.1 GCA_031264395.1 Treponema sp.
GTCGAAAGGGCTATGATCGCGAACAAAGCCCCGAGTATCCAGAAGCGGATGACAACCTTGTTTTCAACCCAGCCGGAAAGCTCGAAGTGGTGATGAAGCGGCGCCATTTTCAGAATACGCTTCTTCCTCAGTTTATAATAAGCGACCTGTAAAATAACCGAAGCCGCCTCAATGACAAAAACGCCGCCGATTACCAGTATAAGAATTTCTTTCTTGATAATAAGCGAAACCGTGGCGATGATTCCCCCCAGGGAAAGACTTCCCACATCGCCCATAAAAACTTCCGCGGGGTGGGAATTAAACCATAAAAAACCTACGCAGGCGCCGACCGCGGCAAGACAAAAGACGGCAAGTTCCCCCGCACCCTCGATATAGGGAATGCCCAGGTACGAGGAGTAGTCGGCCCTGCCGGAAAGGTAGGTGATGATCGCCAGCGTAATGAACACCCAGATCAACAGGCCCGTGGCAAGGCCGTCAAGGCCGTCGGTAAGGTTTACCGCGTTGGACTCGCCGACCAAAAGCAGAACGGCAAACGGAATCCAGAACGGACCGAGATCGAGCACCGGGTTTTTGAAAAACGGAATATAGAGGACGGTTGCCTCGTCATCCCCGTTGTAGTAGAGGACAAGGGCAATGGCCAGAGCGGCAATGGTCTGGAGCGTAAATTTAACCGGGACCGAAAGGCCGTCGGAATTTTTCTTTGTTACCTTGAGGTAGTCGTCGGCAAAGCCTATTGCCCCAAAGGCCAGAAACGCGCCGAGGGTTACCCACATCTTGAAGCTCGCGAGATCCTGCCAGAGCAGCGACGAAAGGGTTACCGAAAGGATGATCATGATCCCGCCCATCGTGGGGGTTCCGGTTTTCTTAAGGTGCGTCGCCGGACCGTCATTCCTCACCGACTGCCCGATCTTAAGCCGGCGCAGGGCTTCTATGATTGAGGGGCCGAAGAGGTAGCACGCAAGAAGCGTTGTAAGGGCGGCGTAGGCGCTGCGAAACGTCAGGTACTGAAACACGTTGAACGGGGTAAAATAACGTACCAGCGGATAAAGAAATTCCAGTAACATCCTTAGTTCCCCTTCATCAACACAATGTCGCTGAGTTCTTCCAGGGCGCAGCCCCTGGAACCTTTAAGCAGGACCAAATCGCCGGGCCGTATAAAACCCGACACGGCTCTTTTGAGCTCGTCCATGTCCCCGGTATATTCAAAGGGAAGCTTTCCCTCCGAAAGGGCCTCCGCGGCGGGGGCGGTTTCTTTTCCGTAGAAAAACGCCATGTCGCAGTTTGAGACGGCGATGCGCTTTCCAAGTTCCGCGTGGGCCTTTTCCGAATACGAGCCCAGTTCCAGCATCGCCCCGATAATGTAGATCTTCCTGCCCGGCCATGGTACGCCGTCGCAGAAGTCGATAGCTTCCGCCGCGGAAACCGGATTGGCGTTATAGCAGTCGCGGATCACCGTGGTTTTTCCGCGCAGGATTTCTCCGCGGCCGAAAAGCGGCTTTACCGAGGCAAGGCCCCTGCGGACGGACTCGCCGCTTATGCCAAGCTCGCGGGCAATGGCCGCCGCCGCAATCGCGTTTTTTACATTGTGCTTTCCGGGAAGACCGAAGACCGCGGGGACCCCCTCCCATACAATTTCCGTCCCCGCAAGTCCCCGGTCCCGGATTGCTCCAAGAACCCCTTTTGCCTCAAGGCTTTGCTGTCCGTAGCGGACCGTATTGCCCTTTACCCCCGTGGAAAGAAAATCCGCGAACGGATCGTCTTCGGGTATCAGGGCCGTTTCCTTTCCCGTAAACCGGGAAAAAATTTGTTTTTTTTCCGACGCTATCGCGTCCAAACTGCCGAGAATTCCGATATGGGCAGGGCCTATGCAGGTTACCAGCGCGAGCGCGGGCCGCAGAACGGCGGCAAGGGATCCAATCTCGCCCTTTGCGTTCATGCCCGCCTCAAAAATCCCTACCTCGTGGCTGTCCCGCACGGAGAACACGGAAAGGGGAAGCCCGGTTTCCGAATTGAGGTTTCCCTCGTTGGTAACCGTCGTTTTTTCGCCGCCCGTCATGGCCGCGGCGATTTCCTTGGTGGTGGTTTTTCCCGCGGAACCGGTAATGCCTACCCTGACGAGTTTCGGAAACCTGTCAAGGTACGCGGCGGCAAGGCAGTGGAACGCGGCAAGGGTTTCGTCCGAAACGACAAAAACCTTGTCCGGCCCGGCCTCTTCGGGGCGGAAACCGGCTTCCGCCATGCCCTGCCCGCTTACCAGGGCCGCCGCGGCGCCCTGCCGGAAGGCCCCGGCGATATGGCGGTGGCCGTCGCTCTTTTCCCCTTTAAGGGCCACAAAGAGAGCGCCCGGAACGGCCTTGCGGGAATCGACGACAACCGACGAAAAGCCGCCCGAAACGCCCGCGGGGACAAGTTCCCCGCGGAGTCCAGACACGGCGAGCGCCGCGGCGGCGTCCCGGTAGGTCATCAGCGCGGGATCTTTCATTCTCCCCCGCTCCCCGTTATGTGAATCAAAAGCACTTCTTCGGGCCGCTTTTTTTCCAGCCCCAGCTCGTCCCGGGCAATATGTTCTATCCTGTCCGGGGAAGAAAGCAGCGAAATGCCGGCGATAAGCCGTTTGTTGTTCTCCACCCATTCCTGCTGAGTCTTTTCAAGCCGCCCAAGTTCCCGTTCCAGATCGCCGTAACGGGCGGACTGCCAGGAGGCAAGGCCGAGCAGCAGCGGAATCGAAAGTACCATAAGATAAAAGATGATTTTTTTCACGCTTCTTCCCTGTGCGTTTTTTCCGCGACCCGGAGCCGCGCGCTCCGGGACGGGGGATTACGGCGGATTTCTTCCCGGCCGGCCGATACCGCCCTGCGGGTAAGCACGGTAATCGAAGATTTCTCCCCACATCTACATATCGGCTCGGACGGCGCGCAGGTACAGCCCCTGCTTTTGCCGCGGAGGAAAAACTTTACGATCCGGTCTTCGGCGGAATGAAAACTGATAACGCCGAGCCTGCCGCCTTCCTCAAGGAG
>JAISEB010000169.1 GCA_031264395.1 Treponema sp.
CATGTATTTGCGGCGATATACGGGTATGTAAAATTGGAGTTAGCAAAACTCAATCACGGTTACAATCACTTCGCGGTAAAATCACAGATTTACATGGCATCATTGAAGAGGGCGATGGAATTATTGTCTGCTTTTAACATGGGGGATAATAGTGTTCTTGCGTAACATGAGTTAAATAAATAGAATAAATGGATTGTTAAACCAAGTGATACCGCAATGGTCATAAAAAACAGCCAGATTACAAGCGGGAATGCAATTTGTTTTTTCATTCTTCTCCCCCCTTGAAATATACCATAATTTTTTTTATTTAGCGTCTATATTCTAAAATATATTTAAGGGCAAATGGTACATAACGTTTTGGGTGTTTACGACGTTTTGGCCGCCCGTATAAGCAAATGCACAACATTTGCAGGGCGGACGAAATGTGCCGGAGCAACGGCGTGGGAATGGAGCGTAGCGCAATGACTTGGCCGTTATGGAGGGGCCGAGCCGCCTACCGGCCCGGTTTGTCCGGTAGGACAAAAAAGCGTAAACAGGCCTGTTATGCGCAGTTGTGCCGTACTCCATTATTTACAAATATAATTTATTTTAACAACCAATTTTCAAGCCATTTTAAAAAATCATTTTCATTCATTGGTTTTATATCATCAAATAATTTTAATTGAAAATTATTTTGTTTTCCTCCAACTTCTCCAATTGATCCACCACTTATATAGTTTAAACAATCATCATTGTTTAACACATAATATTTATCATCATTTTCTTTTTGGAAAATCCATATAAAACTATCTTCAAAATATTTTGGTCTTTTTCTTAAAATTTCAGGTTGAAATCCAGATCCATCGCCATAGCCAAATCCAATTCGCCCTTTTTTATCGGAATAATGTTTTACTTCAATAAAAAATATTTTTGGAATGTTTATATTTCTACATATAATTATATCGGTTATATCTTTACTGTCTAATAGCATAAAATCATTTTTTGAACAAATTATTTTATTTTTGATGATTTCTCGAATATGATTTTCAAAATCTTTTTCTTTTTTATCCTCTTTAGCCATAAGTTCCTCCATAATTTGCCAGTATATCATATTTATTTTTTTGACAAGCCATTTTTCAATAATTTTCAACAAATTTCAGGGGCTATGTCGCATGACTAATAACTCACAGCTAATAAAGCCATTTTTAAGCATATGACTGCATGCAAAACGAAGATTTTTAGCATTAGCATCCATGTTTAATAAAATTGTGCGATCACTTGCAGTGCCACGATACTGTCCGGCAAAAGCATGAGTAATTTAAGGCTTTTCGCCCGGCTCAGGGAAGCGCTGATTTTTTATGACGCGAACAAATCAGGCGTTGGCGTGCGGCGTTTTTTCTCGCGCCGCACGGTATAAAAACGCGTTTCCCTTTTTTCCCGTCCTTTGCACGATCCCCATTTTGAGGAGAACGTAGAGGGTTTTTTGGGCAAGGGGAACGTTTATTCCCGCCTTTACGGCCAGATCCTTTACGGTGAATTCATCGTCCCCGCCGAAGGGGACAAAGCGCAGATAGTCGGCGGGCTTTTCAAGGGGAATGGTTTCGCGCCAGGCGGCAAGCTCCCTGCCGGTTATGCTTGCCCCCCTTCTCCGCCAGGAGCCCCGCCCGTCGCCTGTTCTCCGCTCAAGCACGTCCACCAGGGCAAGCTCAATAACCAGTCCGGGGATAAGGGGAAGTTCCGGGGCGTACAGCAGATGGTAAAAAAGATCCCATTCCGTTCCGCGCCGGGGGCTTTTCCTCCTGTGCAGGGGTTTCCCCGTTTCGTCGGACAGTTCGATATACTTGACGACCGTCACCGGATGTATGACGCGGACCTTTCCCCGCGTTGAAAGGACGGGAATTTTCTTCCTGAGCGGGCCGAAACTCCCCGTTTGTACCTCTATGATCTCCCCGTTGTCCCTGATCCCGTCGCAGACATAGCCTTCAAGGGAACTTTCGGTTGTCCCGCCCACGCCCGTATAACGGAATTTCAGCGCCCGGTGCAGGCCGCTTTCCTTTTCGGTCCCAATGGAAGTCCCCTCGCGGCGGGCGGAGCCTTTTACCCGGTTCACTCCCCGCCGCCCGAAAGGGGAACAAGTTCGCCGGCGCTCAGCAGCTCCAGGTAGTGCAGGGTTTCGCTCCTTCCCTTTGTTTCATTGACCTTGATCCGGGCCACCCGGAAGGCGATCATCCGGCTGGTGGGGAGGGGCAGGGGAAGATGGCCGCCGTTGATATCCACAATATCGTTTATGGGAAGCCGTCCGGGGATCTCCTGAACGTCTCCTTCTGGAAAAACGATAAAATATTCGTCCATGTACATAATGTGATCATAACGCCGCCTCCGCCATGAATACA
Organism: Treponema sp.; assembly: GCA_031264395.1. Lineage (GTDB taxonomy): Bacteria > Spirochaetota > Spirochaetia > Treponematales > Breznakiellaceae > JAIROE01. The sequence goes on from JAISEB010000169.1 coordinate 2,373, forward strand.
AGACACCCGTTTTCGCGGTGTTTCTTTTGCATCCTTTACTGTTTTCATACATAAGCTATACAGGCGTGTAGGACATTCCCGTAATTTTTTCACTAATTATGGATTTTTTCCGTTTTTTCTGTTGACGGAATTTGCCGCTCTGGCAATAATTATTAGTGGGTGCTGGTGTCAAAAATTAGCATAAAATAGGATGATATGGCGGCGATTCTTGGAACGGGGAAATTTGAAAGTACGCTGGACGACAAGGGAAGAGTTTCCATACCCATACGCCTGCGGGAGATCTTCAAGGTGAACGAACTGGTGATCACGCAGGGAAGACAGCCCAGCGCCTGGGTCATGACCCCCGAAGTCTGGGAACAGGTGTCCGGCAAGCTGCGGAATTCCGCCGTACTTACCGAGGAAGAATACTCGCTGATAGAGTACTTCCACATTCTTCCCGCCCAGATCGTCGAAATTGACAAGTCGGGCCGCATTCCCGTGCCCCAGGCGATACGCAGGTACGCCGGGCTGAACAGGGACTGCCTGATTTTGAGCGCGGAAAACCGCCTTGAAATTTGGGATTCGGATTTTCATAACGCCTACCTGAACGAAAACAGGCCGGTTATTCAGGAAGCCTGGAGGAAAATGGGTTCCATCAGGCTTTTTTCGTAGAAGCGGAAAGGGACCCGCGGTACCGATGGAAATTGTTCATACGCCGGTCTTGCCGGAAGAAACAATGCGGATTCTCGCCCCAAGGAAGAACGGCGAACTCATGGTTGACGCCACCATTGGGGAAGCCGGGCACAGCTTCGCGTTTCTGTCCCGTTTCCCGGATCTCCGCGTAATAGGAGTGGACGCCGATCCCGCCGTTCTCCAGGTAGCAAGGGAGCGTCTTGCCGAATTTGGGGAAAGGGTCCATTTTTATTCCGGCTGGTCCCAGGATTTTTTCGCCGAGTACCCGGCGGAGCTTAAAAGGCCCGATATCATCCTCGTGGATCTGGGGGTAAGCCTTTATCACTATGAAAAGGGAAACCGGGGCTTCAGCTTCAGAAAAGACGAGCCGCTTGATATGCGCATCGATGTCTCAGGCGGCGCTACCGCCGCGGATCTGCTTGCCCGGCTCGGCGAGGCGGAGCTGGCCGATCTGCTGTACAACAACGCCGGGGAACGCCTGTCGCGGCGCATAGCCCGGGCCATTGTGGAACAGCGGAAAGAGTCGCCCGTTACGACGACAGGGGGCCTTGCCGCCCTGGTGTCCCGCGCCGTGCCGTCTTCCCGCCGTTACGGGCCCATGCATCCGGCGACAAAGACTTTCCAGGCCCTGCGTATCGCGGTCAACGGGGAACTTTCCCGCCTGCCGGGCCTTCTGGAAGGGGCCCTCCGTATCCTTGAACCCGGCGGGAGGCTTGGGATCATTACCTTCCATTCGCTGGAAGACCGCATCGTCAAAAATTTCTTCCGCGAGAAGAACAGGGACTGTATATGTCCCCCGGAAGCGCCGATATGTAGGTGTGAAGGGCGGCGGGCCGTTAATGTGCTGACCCGCAAGGGAATTACTCCGGCCGGAGCGGAGATTGAAAAAAACCCGCCTTCGAGAAGCGCCCGGCTCCGGGCGGCGGAAAAAGTGCTGGATGAGGACGGGCAATGATGAGGCGGACCATACTTCTTTACTTTACGGTGTTAAGCATACCGGTCCTCTTTGGCCTTAACGCCTGGCAGGCGGTCCGTTATACGGCCCTGGAGCGGGAAACCATGCGTTTTGAGGACGCTCAGGAGCAATGGATCGAAAGCAACAAGCGGCTCATCGCGGGAATAGCGGTGCTTTCCTCCCCGGAACGCGTGGAAAATATCGCCCTGCACGATCTGGAACTGGAAAAAATAAGCCCCGAAGCGGTGCTTCAGATAAAAATTACCGGCGCGCCTGCGCCGGAACGGGAAATTCCATGACGGAAAACCGCCTCATGGGTTTTGCCGAACTGGCCCGGTCTCTTGGGGCGCGGCGTTTTTCCTTTGCCGGCCGTGACGGCGGTTTTTCGTCGGTCTGTACGGATTCAAGGAAGGCGGAGCCGGGCAGCCTCTTTGTCGCCCTCAGGGGCCGGTCGGACGACGGCCACCGTTTTGTGGAAGCCGCCTTCGGCAGTGGCGCCGCCGGGGCGCTGGTTGAGGAGGCCGCCCTTGAGGACAGAAGCCTTGATCTTGCGGGGCTGGCCGAAAACGCGGGACGGGAACTTGTAGTTGTGGAAAACACCCTTTGCGGCCTGCAGAACGCCGCCCGCGCCTACCTTGATACATTCCCCGGCCTTCTCAGGATAGGGATCACCGGTTCGTCGGGAAAGACCACCGTCAAGGAAATTGCCGCGAAGATCCTCTCGCGGGAAAAAAAGGTGGTGATGAACGAGGGGAACCTCAATTCCGAAACGGGGCTTCCCCTTTCGGTTTTCGCGGTCAGGGCGTGTCATGAGGCGGGGATCTTTGAAATGGGGATGAACCGCCGCGGGGAAATTGAGGAACTTGCCCGTGTCCTCCGTCCTCATATCGCCCTTGTTACAGGCGTCGGGACTGCCCATATCGGAATTCTCGGCAGCCGGGACGCCATAGCTGAAGAGAAAAAAAATATTTTTTCACAATTCGGCGGAGACGAACGGGCGCTGATCCCGGCCGACGACGAGTACCGTGACGTTCTTGCCCGTGACGTGCGGGGAAAGGTGATTTTTTACGGCCGGGATTCCTTTGCGGAACTTGGGGCCGTGCGCGATCTTGGGCTGGAGGGCGCAGAAATAACCTGGGAAGGGGAGGCGGCGCGTTTTGCCCTTCCCGGCCCGTATAACGTGCGGAACGTTTTTGGGGCCCTTGCCATAGCGAAAGAGGCGCCCGTAAGCGGCCGGGCGGTGCGGGAGGGGCTCGCCCTGGTAAGGCCCCTCTTCGGCAGGGGGGAGGTTTTTCCGGGATCTGTCACCGTGATAAGGGACTGTTATAACGCGAATCCCGAATCGGTGGCCCAGGTGCTGGCCTTTTGCGACGGGCTCCTCTGGAAGGGCCGCCGCGTCTATGTCATAGGTTCCATGCTGGAACTGGGAAACGAGTCGGAGGAAGCGCACGGCGCGCTGGGCCGCCTCCTTTCCGCTTCCGGCGCCGACATGGTGTTTCTTTTTGGGGTTGAAACCGAAACGGCGGCGGCTGTCCTTGAAGAAGGCGGCGGCGTTTCATGGTTTCATACCAACGATTTTGGGAAGCTGTCCCGTGCCCTTGAGGATTATGTCCGCCCCGGGGATTTGGTGTTGTTGAAGGGGTCCCGGGGTTGTGCACTGGAGCGGCTTTCCGGCGTGCTTGTGGGAGGGGCGGCGTAGTGTTTCTGGAATTCATTTATCCGCTGGTAAAGTTCTTTACCCCGTTTAACGTCTTCATGTATTTGACGTTCCGGGGCGCTTACGCCGCCCTTACCACCCTGCTCATCTGTTTCATGCTGGGTCCCCGCGTCATCGAGATGCTGCGGAGCCTTAAAGTCGGCCAGTCGGTGCGGCCGGACGGACCTGAAACGCACCTTCGCAAGTCGGGGACTCCCACGATGGGCGGGGTGTTTATCATCTTTTCGGTGCTCATCTCCATGCTGCTCTGGATGGATGTGGGAAGCTGGAAGGTGTGGCTTGTGCTGGGGGCCTTTGTTTCCCTTTCGGTAATAGGCTTTGCCGACGATTACCTCAAGGTGATCCGGCATAATTCCGCCGGGCTTCCGGCCTGGGGGAAACTCGCGGGCCAGTTTGCCGTGGCCGCCGCGGTGACGCTGATACTCTATTTTTCAGGCGGGGAGAATGTTACGTTACTGTACATCCCCTTCTTCAAGAACGCCGTCGTGGATCTCGGTTTCCTGTGGGTGCCCTTCGGGATGCTCCTCATTGTAGGCGACTCAAACGCGGTGAATTTCTCCGACGGGCTTGACGGGCTTCTGGCGGGACTGCTTATTCTGGTGTTCATGACCCTCGCGATCCTTACGTATATTTCGGGGCGGATCGACTACTCCTCGTACCTGGGCATCCCCTACATACCGGATGCCGGGGAGTTAACCGTGTTCTGTCTGGCGGTGGTCGGGGCCTGCGTGGGCTTCCTCTGGTTTAACGCGCATCCCGCCGAAGTTTTCATGGGCGATGTCGGAAGCCTTTCGCTGGGGGGCGTGGTCGCGGTCATTTCCCTTGTCATAAAAAAGGAGGCGCTCTGCCTCGTCGTGGGGGGGGTTTTCCTGCTGGAGATTGCCTCGGTTATCATACAGGTGCTTTTCTTCAAACTGCGGAAGAAACGGGTGTTCAAAATGGCGCCCCTTCATCATCACTTTGAACTGTCAGGCTGGGCGGAAACGAAAGTCGTGATCCGGTTCTGGATACTTGGGGGGCTTTTTGCCATCATAGCCCTTTCGACGCTGAAAATTCAGTAGGTAAAAAAATGTACGGAATAGACGCGGAAAAAACGGTAAACGCTTCCCGTGTGCATGAAGATCACGTTCTTGCCGCCAGCGTTCTTCTGCTTGCGGGGACAGGCCTCCTCACATTGTATTCTTCCTCCTACGCGTTCGCCGAACGTTTCTTTTCGGACGGGCTCTACTTCTTTTCGCGCCAGGCCCTGCTTGGGGCGGCGGGCCTCCTCTTTTTCTTCATCGCTTCCCGTGTGCGTCTCGAGCGGGTGCGGGCCCTTGTACGGCCCCTCCTCCTGGGAGGGATCATCCTCTGCGCCCTTACCTTCGTTCCCGGCATAGGGGTAACGAGGAACGGGGCAAGCCGGTGGGTGCACCTGGGAGGCTGGACGTACCAGCCTTCGGAATTTATCAAGCTGGTTCTTCCCCTGTACCTGGCCCACATCTTCGACAAGAAACAGAACGAGATGGAATCCTTTACGGCGAGCGTACTTCCCCCGGTGCTGGTAACGGCCCTCTTTTTTGTGCTGATCTATCTTCAGAACAATTTTTCTACCGCGGTCTTCATAGCGGTAAACGCCCTTGTCATGTTTTTCCTCGCGGGAGTAAAACTCAGATATTTTTTCGCCGCGGTCGTCATGCTGCTTCCCCTGTCGAGCCTTCTTATCCTTACGAGGGAGCACAGGCTGAGGCGGCTTATCAGTTTCCTCTGGCCGGGGTGGGAACCCCAGGGCGCGGGTTTTCAGGTCCGCTCTTCCCTTCTTACCATAGGATCGGGCGGCTTCTGGGGCAAGGGCATAGGCCAGGGAACGCGGAAAATAGCAAGCGTTCCCGAGGTACATTCGGATTTTATTTTTTCATCGTTTGCCGAGGAATCGGGTTTTTTGGGGGTGCTTTTCTTTTTCATCCTCTTTGGAATTTTCGCCGTTCTGGGGTACCGCGCGGCGGAAAGATCCGAATCAGTTTTTACGCGGCTTCTGGTTTCGGGTCTTGTAACCACCATCCTTTCGCAGGCCCTGCTCAACGTGGCGGTGGCCGCGGGGGTGCTTCCGGCGACGGGGATACCGCTTCCGTTCTTTTCGGCCGGAGGATCTTCCCTTGCCACGACGCTCCTGGTTTCAGGGCTCATCGTCAACGTGGCGCGGCGGAACCAGAGGCGCGCAGGGGCGGACGCGCGGGGGGAGGTCCGGAATGCAGGGTGATTTTATTTATTCCGAAGACGTTGTTTCCGTAAAGGCTTCCCCGGTGCGCCTTGGAAAAGGGCTTAAACGGCTCATAATGGCCGCCGCCCTTGTCATTGCCGCGGAACTGGTCTGGCTTTTTGCCGTGAGTCCCTGCATGCCCCTTGAGGAAGTCGAGGTGAACGCCTTTCCCGGCATGGACAGGGAGACGGTTCTTTCCCTTGCCGGTATAGGCGGCAGGTCTTCCTGGTTTACCGTAGACGCTTCCCGCGCGGAACGGGAACTGGAGAAACACTACATGGTTGAAAAGGCCAGAGTGTTGAAGCGTTTCCCCGACAGGGTAAAGATCTTCCTTAACCCCCGCGTTCCGGCCGCCATGGCCCTTCTTTCGGACGGAGGCAGGACCGTTCCCGTCTACTTTGACCGGAACGGCGTCATCATCGGCGTCGGGACCATGGAGGCTTCCCCCCCTCTTCCCATTCTGTCGGGAATGGTCATGGACAGGGCCCCCGTTCCGGGCATGAGGCTTCCCGCCGTATTCAGCCCGCTTCTTGAAAACATCGAAAAAATAAGCGCCGGGGCGCCTGAACTGCTGGAAGCCATCTCCGAGATACACATAAACAGGAAGCCTTTTGACGGCTTTGATCTTATTCTCTATCCGGTACATAATCCGGTAAGGGTTCGTCTTGAAAGCGGTATAAACGAGGATACCCTCCGCTATGTGCTGCTTATGATAGACGTGTTCCGGTCAAGGCGCGCGGAACTGGAGGAAATTGATTTCAGGACCGCGACCGCGTCCTATACGATGAAGGAGGCCTCCCCTGGCGAATGACGATTTAGTCGTGGGGCTTGATGTCGGCACGACCAAGGTGTGCGCCGTCATAGGCGAGCGCAGTGAAAACGGAAATCTCGAAATTACCGGAGTGGGCCATTCTGTCTCCACGGGGCTGCGCAAGGGAGTCGTGGTGAATATAGAGGCCACGCTCCGTTCCGTGTCCCAGGCCATAGAGGCCGCCGAGATGCGCAGCGGCCGCGAAGTGCACTCCTGCTGGACGGGGATAGGCGGCAGCCACATCGAAGGCATCCATTCCCGGGGCGTGGTTACCGTGGCGGGGAGGAACAGGGATGAAACAAGGGAGATAGGGCAGGACGACATTAACAGGGTCCTGGAAGTGGCGCGGGGGGTGGTGATTCCCCTGGACCGCCAGATCCTTACCGTGATACCCCAGAGCTACATTGTTGACAACCAGAAGGGAATACGGGACCCCCTGGACATGATAGGGATGCGCCTTGAATCCGAGGTGCACATTATCACCTGTTCGGCGACGAGCGCCGGCAACCTTATTAAATGCGTTAATCGCGCCGGGTTTATGGTAAACGATCTGATTCTCCAGTCCCTTGCCTCGGGCAGGGCCGTGCTTACCGAGGAAGAAAGGGACATGGGGGTTGCCCTTATCGATTTCGGCGGGGGAACCACCGATCTTCTTGTCTACTGCGAAGGGGCCCCCTATTCCACCGCCACCGTACCGGCGGGCGGAACGCAGGTAACAAGCGACATCTCCATTCTTAACCACATCTCTTTTGAGAACGCGGAAAAAATAAAACGCGAGGCGGGGTGCTGCTGGGAAGGGCTGCTTGAGGAAGATTCCGAGGTTATCGTGCCGGGCGTGGGAAGCCGCCCGCCCCAGGCCATACCCAGGTCCCACATCCTTGCCGTCATAAAGCCCCGCGTGGAGGAGATCTTCAAGATGGTCAAGGAGCGTCTTGACGCCCTGGCCCTGTCCCGGCCGCTGGGAGGCGGCGTGGTGCTGACAGGCGGCGGCGCGCTGCTGCCGGGAACGGCGGAACTTGCCCAGGAGATTTTTTCCCTTCCGGTACGGACGGGATTTCCCCTGGGTGTGGACGGGCTTTCCGGGGAATTTGCCAGCCCTGTCTATGCCGCGGCGGTAGGGCTTGTGCTTGAAGGCGGCGACCGGGAACTCAGGGGCGGGGACCGCGCCTCTCCCCGTTCGGGGGACAAGGGACAGGCCGATTTGTTCGGAAAACTCAAGGAATGGCTTGCGAAAGAATTTTTCTAGCGTGTTTTTTGCGGGGGATAAAAAAGATTTGGGAGGAAACATGAACATTTTTGACGTGCGTGAAGAAGAAGTGGGATTCTGGCCCGGGGGGGGATGGCCTGTAAAGACGGGCGCCGCGCAGTCCCTGTTTCAGGGAGAGCCGGGGCGCTCCACGTTAACGGCGCCCGCCTATGCCGGGGAAACTTCTTCCCCGGAGGCGGATTCGTTCGGGAAGGCCGCGCCGAGGAAATCCTGTGACGCGGTTCCTGTCGTCATCAAGGTGATTGGCACCGGAGGCGGCGGTTCAAACGCCGTGGACCGCATGATAGAAAGCGGCCTTGGGGGGGTCACTTTCATAGCGGTCAACACCGACGTGCAGGATCTTAACAAAAACACGGCCGAAAACAAACTGCAGATCGGGGTAAGCCTGACAGGCGGCCGCGGCGCGGGGGGAGATCCGGCCAGAGGGAGAAAGGCCGCCGAAGAAGACAGGGGAAAAATACAGGAAGCCGTCGGCGGCGCCCACATGGTCTTTATAACGGCCGGCATGGGGGGCGGCACCGGCACGGGTTCGGCGCCCGTTATCGCCCAGACCGCGAGGGACGCGGGGGCCCTTACCGTCGGCGTGGTTACCAAACCCTTTACCTACGAGGGCCGCTACAAGATGTCCCTTGCCGAAGAGGGAATCAGGGAACTGCGGAACGCCGTCGACTCTCTCATCATCATTCCCAACGAAAAGGTTATCTGCCAGGTGGAAGCGGACACCCCCCTCAAAGAAACGCTCCTCAAGGTTGACGAGGTGCTCCGCCAGGGCATCGAGGGCATTTCCGAGATGATCACCAAGGTTGGGGTTATCAACATTGATTTCGCCGACGTTCTGGCCGTCATGAAGGATCAGAAGGACGCCCTCATGGGCATAGGTTACGGCGAGGGTAAAGGCAGGGGCGTCGCCGCCGCCGTGGCCGCCATTAACAACCCCCTGCTCGAAGGCGTGTCCATGACGGGGGCGAAAAACCTTCTGGTCAACGTCATAGGCGGCGAGGATCTTTCCATGCTGGAAGTCAAAGAGATCATGGACCGCCTCAAGAGCACCGCGGACGACAATGTCCGCATTACCCACGGCGTACGCATCGATCCCGAAATGAAGGACGGGATCAAGGTGACGGTTGTCGCCACCGGCTTCAAGACCGCGGACGCCAATCCCCGCGCCGATTCCCCCGAGGCGGAGAAGACCGAGAAGAAGGGGGAGTTTATCTCCAGCGAGGAGTGGAGCACGATGTACGAAAAGACCTTCCTTGCCCACAGGAACGCCTGCGACGGGGACATAGACGTTCCCACGATAATCCGGGACAGGAAGCAGTACGCCCGCGAAACGCCGGAGGAAAAACCGGAAGAGAAGCTTCAGTCTCATGAGCGGTGACGATCTCCTGGAACGGTTCCACGCGCGCCTTGCCGCGCTGGAAAGGCGGTCTCTGCTTACCGCCGGGACCTATTGTTTTGAAATTCGCCGTTTCCTTGAGTTCCTCGGTGAAAAGGGGCTTGCGGCCGCTTCCGCCGGGACCGCGGACTTGACGGAGTATCTGGAAAGGCGGCGCGCCAAAGACGGCATAGACTCCGCGTCCGCCGCCAAGGCTGTGTCTTCCCTTCGTTCCTTTTTCCGTTTTCTTTCCGATGAGGGAATGAGGGAGGATAATCCCGCCATGATTCTGGAACCGCCCCGGCGGAAGGGGCGTCTTCCGGGCGCTATTGAAAGCGAAGAGGCGGCCCGTATCCTTGACGCCGTCGATACCTCGACGCCGCTGGGAATACGCGACAGGGCCCTTTACTCCCTTATCTATCAGGCGGGGCTGCGGGTTTCCGAGGCGGCGGGCCTTAACGTGCGCGATCTGGAATTGTCAGGCGAAGGCGGTTCGGCGCGGGTACGGGGCAAGGGCGGAAAAGAGCGCCTTGTGATCTTCGGCCCCGGCGCCGCGCACTGGCTCAGGCGTTATCTGTCGGAAAGCCGCCCCCGCCTTGCCGGCCGCGGGAATGCGGCGGCTCTTTTTATCTCAAGATCGGGAAAGCGGCTTTCCCGCAAGGGAATGTGGAAAAACTATGTTCCCCTCGCGGGAATGGCGGGGGCCCCTTCCCGGCTGCACGCGCTGCGGCACACGTTTGCCACGGAACTTCTTGAGGGCGGGGCCGATCTCCGTTCCGTTCAGGAACTTCTGGGGCATTCGGATCTGTCCACCACCCAGATCTACACCCATGTAAACGCTTCGTTTTTAAGGGAAAGCCACCGGCGTTTCATGCCGAAACTGGCCCTTTCCCGGACGGCAAAGAAAGACGGAAAGGAATAAGGGCGGGAAGGAACCATGAAAATTAAAAAAGACGTTGTAACGGGGCTTGTTGCCGTTGCTCTTATCGCCCTTGGAATTTACGGCTTTTACCGTTATGACAAGTCGAAGTCCCACGGCGAACTGGCGCGGCGTATCGCCGAAATAAGCCCAAGGGGCGGGCCGCCCGAAACCATTGAAGGGCTCAAGGCGGCCATTGCCGCTTACGAGGCCCAGATTGAGCTTAACATCAAGGAAGCGGGCCAAACCGGGGTGTACTGGAAGATACTCGCCACCCGTTACGCGGACCGGGGCATGCACCGCGACGCGCTGTACGCGCTGGAACAGGCGGTACGTTATAACGCCGAAGATCCGGCGCTTTATTACCTTACCGGCGTGTCGGCGGCATTCGCGGCCAAGTCCTCGCTTGATTTTCCCGGCTCAAACGGGGAAGAGTCCAGGGCCCGCTACTTCGCCCTTGCCGAGGACGCCTACAAGAGGGCCATAGCCTTTGATGAAAGTTACGCGCGGCCCCGTTACGGCCTGGGCGTCCTCTATGTTTTTGAGCTTGAAAGGCCGGCCGAGGCCATACCGCAGCTTGAGCGCTACCTCCAGCTTATGAGCAGCGACGTCGGCGCCATGTTCGCCCTGGCGCGGGCCTTTTATGTAACAGGCCGGAACACCATGGCGGCGGAACTGTACGACCGTATCATCTCCGTATCGAAGGATGAATCCGTAAGGGAAGAAGCCCGGAAAAACAGGGAAATTGTTTTGGGAAGCGTCTATGACTAGCCGGGGGCTTCTGGATCTGATAATCTGCCGTATTCCCGGTCTTTCCGTGCGGGAACGGGTGACGCTCTGTACAAAATTTGAAAAAGAGGATGAAATAGCCATACTTTTTAGGGAAGACATAGAAAAAATACTGGGCCGGCCCGTTTCGCGCCGTCCCTGGACCATGGACGCCGTCCGCCGGGAGGCCGAAAAAGACGCCGCGGCGGCCCGTATCCGGGGCATGGCCTGGGTGTCCTGTGTTTCCCCCGGCTATCCGCCCCTTGTGCGGGAGATCTACGATCCCCCCGCGGTGCTTTTTTACCGGGGAAAACTCCCCGATGCCGGGCGGCCCGCCGTCGCGGTTGTGGGAACCCGGCGTCCCGGCCCCGGCGCGGCGGCCGCGGCTTTCGACATGGCGCGCTATCTTGGAAGACGGGGCATACCTGTTGTTTCCGGGCTCGCGCTGGGAATAGACGCCATGGCCCACCGGGGAAACCTTGAAGGGGGCGTCCCCGGCGCGGCGGTCCTCGGTTCCGGGGTTGACGAGATCTACCCCGCCTCAAACCGGCCGCTGGCCCGGCGCATTCTGGAAGCGGGAGGCGCCCTTATAAGCGAGTATCCGCCGGGAACCCCGCCGAGACCTTGGCGCTTTCCGGCGAGGAACCGCATCATCTCCGCGCTGGCCCGCGGAACGGTAATAGTCCAGGCGCCGGAAAAATCCGGGGCCCTTCTTACCGCCGCGTTTGCCCTGGAGCAGGGGCGCGATCTGTGGGTGGCGGCCGCCGGGCTGGATTCGGCCGGCACGGTGAAACTTGCCGCCGACGGGGCGGGGGTTCTGCGTTCCGCCCGTTCCATACTTCGCGAATGGAACATGGACGGCGGCGCGGAAAGCGATGACGGCGCGGCAAGCGACGGCAGCGCGGCAAGCGACGGCAGCGCGGCAAGCGAAGGCGGCGCGGCAAGCGACGGCAGCGCGGCAAGCGAAGGCGGCATGGCGGAGCGTGGGGCGGACGGCGCGCGGGGGGAATTTCCGGGCGGGAAGGATCTTGCCTTTTCCCTGGCCCGTGCGCTTGATATTGAAGTTGAAGGAACATAAGGTATGGCAGCGGTAAAGGAAAAAAAAACTCCGGCCAAAAAGGCCGCGAAGACCAAAAACTCCAAAAAAGACAGGCCCATGCGTGTCCTTGTCATAGTGGAATCACCGGCCAAGGCGAAAACCATAGAAAAATATCTGGGGCCCGGTTACAGCGTCAAGGCGTCCATGGGTCATCTTATCGATCTTCCCAAGTCGCGGCTTGCCATTGATACCGAACACAACTTTGAGCCCGAATATATCACGGTGCGGGGGCGGGCCAAACTCCTTAAGGAGCTGCAGGGCGACGCCAAAAAATCCGACACCGTGCTTCTGGCGAGCGATAACGACAGGGAAGGGGAGGCCATTGCATGGCACCTCAGAAACGCCATCAGCGCGAAAAACGGCAAAGTCCCCATACAGCGCATCAGCTTTAACGAAATAACGCCGCAGGCAATAAAAGAGGCCGTGGACAATCCCGGCGGCATAGACGAGGCGAAAGTAAACGCCCAGAAGGCCCGCCGCGTACTGGACCGCCTTGTCGGCTACAACCTTTCACCCCTTTTATGGAAAAAGGTAAAGAACGGCCTTTCGGCCGGGCGGGTTCAGTCGGTGGCGCTGCGGCTCATCTGCGAGCGGGAAAAAGAAGTGGAATCCTTTATCCCCGTTGAATACTGGACGCTTGACGCCGACTTCAAGGTGGGCGGGCATTCCTTTACCGCGCAGCTTGTGAGCTGGCGGGGAAGCAAGCCTGAACTTGGGCATGAAGACGAAGTAAAGGCGATCATCGAAAAAATAAGGAACGCCGAATGTGTTGTTTCCGACGTGAGGATAACCGACAAAACCGTAAGGCCCCGGCCTCCCTTTACCACGTCGCAGCTTCAGCAGACCGCGGCGAACCGGCTTTCCTTTACCTCAAGAAAAACCATGCAGGTGGCCCAGCAGCTTTACGAAGGAGTAAACATCGGCAGTTCCCGCGTCGGCCTCATTACCTACATGCGCACCGACTCGGTCCGTATCTCCTCGGCCGCGCTGGAGGAGGCGCGCGAGTGGATAGGAAAACAGTTCCCCAAAGATCTGCCCGAAAAGCCTGTCGAGTACACCGTTGGAAAGAAGGCCCAGGACGCCCATGAGGCGATACGGCCTACCTACATAAGCTATACCCCCGATTCCGTCAAGGAGTATCTTACCCGCGATCAGCTGCGGCTCTACACGATCATCTGGGAGCGTTTTACCGCGAGCCAGATGAACGGCGCGAAGACCAGAACCGAAAGCATAGACATTGCCGCGGGAAAGGACGATCCCGAAGGCGGGGGAATCTTCCGCGTTTCGGGAACGAAGATCGTCGAAAAAGGCTTTTACAGGGTGGTAAAGCTCCTTGCTTCCCGCGAGGAAAAGGGAACCGCCTATCCGCCGCTCAAGACGGGCGACAAGGTGAAGATAGACATGTTCCACCCCGAACAGCATTTTACGCAGGGGCTTCCCCGGTACACGGACGCTTCCATCGTCAAGATCCTTGAGGAAAAAGGCATAGGAAGGCCTTCAACCTACGCTCCCATTATTTCGGTGCTGCTTGACCGCTACTACGTGACGCGTTCAAACAAACAGCTTGCCCCTACCCTGCTGGGAAGAATGATAAACGATCTGCTTGTGGATTCTTTTCCCCATGTAGTGGACTCGGCCTTTACCGCCTCCATGGAAAACAAACTTGACGAGGTTGAAGAAAACCAGATCCGCTGGCCCGACATGATACGGGAATTCTGGACGCCCTTCAAAGACAGGGTTGATGAAGTGGGAAAGACCCTTGAGTCGTTCAAGGGAACGCTCGATGAACCCACCGATTATGTATGCGAAAAATGCGGCAAGCCCATGGTAAAGAAACTGGGCCGCTTCGGCTTCTTCCTTGCCTGTTCGGGGTTTCCCGACTGCCGCAACACCAGATCCATTCCCCTTGCCGTATGCCCTAAATGCGGCGGCGACATTGTGGCGCGGAAGACCAGGGGCCGGGGCAAGGAATTTTACGGCTGTACCAATTATCCCGAATGCGATTTTATCAGCCACTACAAACCCGTCAACCAGAACTGTCCCAAATGCGGCTGTTTCATGGTGGAAAAATACGACAGGAAGAACGGCGTCCACAAGGCGTGCATCAACGCGGACTGCGATTACCTGCACAGCGCCGGTGAAGACGAGGCTCCGGCAAAGGACGGCGGCAATGAGGAATGAGGTCATGGAAGAATACCTCAGTTATCTCCGCTCCGTGCGGGGAGTGTCCCCAAGGACCCTCGACGCCTACGGGAAGGATCTTTCCCGTTTCGCCGCTTACTGTTCCGGCCTTTCCCTTGCCCCCGAGGACGCCTGCGCCCACGACGTGCGCCGTTTTATCGCGGCTCTGGGCGCAGAGGGGACGGCCTCTGTCAGCATGAACCGGGCGCTTTCTTCCATCCGGGGCTTTTACCGCTGGCTGGTCCGTTTCGGCCGCCGGAAGGACGACCCTTCGGGAAACCTCCGCAACTTCAAAATACAGCGGAACCTTCCGGCCTTTCTGGGCGAAGGGGAAATGGCCGCCTTCGCGGAGCTTCCCGATACGGCGGGCATACTCTGGCCGGCGCGGGACAAGGCGGTGATCCTCACCATGTACTCGGCGGGGCTGCGCATATCGGAGCTTGTGTCCCTTTCGCTAAAAAAAGTCGACGCGGATCTGGGCGGGGCCCGTGTCATAGGAAAAGGGGACAAGGAACGCCGCGTGTTTTTTTCGGACGAATGCAGGGAAGCCCTTGCCTGTTACCTCCCCGCCCGCGCCGCGCGCGTAAAGGCGGGGGGAAGCGCGGGAGCGACGGACAGGCTCTTCGTCAACCGCAGGGGAGGGGGCATATCGGTTCCCGGCGTGCGCTGGATCATCGCGCGTTACGCCGAGCGTTCCGCCCTGGGGAAGAATATACATCCCCACAGTCTCAGGCACACGTTTGCGACGCACCTTATCAATTCGGGCTGCGACGTGCGGGTGATACAGGAACTTTTGGGACACTCGAGCCTTTCGACGACACAGCGGTACACCCATGTGAACATTGAACACCTCAAAAAGGTGTATAAAAAAGCCCATGGCATCAGGTAGGAGGAAAGCGTGAAGGACAGCGTGACAATTCGCTCGACGACCGTACTGGCGGTAAGAAGGGGCGGGAAGGTGGCCATGGCCGGAGACGGGCAGGTGACCATGGGAGAGGCGAAAATGAAGAACAACGCCCGCAAGGTGCGCCGCCTCATGGAAGGAAAAGTTCTCTGCGGTTTCGCCGGGGCAACGGCGGACGCTTTTACCCTTTTTGATCGTTTCGAGGGAAAACTCAAGGAATATTCGGGGGATCTTCTCCGGGCGTCGGTGGAGCTTTCCAAAGACTGGCGTACCGACCGTGTCCTGCGCCGGCTTGAGGCCCTGCTTCTTGTCGCCGATTCGGGCAAGACCCTGCTCATTTCGGGAACCGGGGATGTCATAGAACCCGAAGGAGACGCCCTTGCGATAGGTTCGGGGGGAAATTACGCCTACGCCGCGGCTCTGGCCTATCTGGAAGGAAGCGATTTTTCCGCCGCGGAAATAGCCGAAAAGAGCCTTAGAATCGCCGGAAACATCTGTATTTATACTAACGGGCATATCACCGTGGAAGAACTTGGTTCTTCAGAGGAACAGAATAGATGAGTGAAGCAAAAGACGACAATAAAAATCTTGACCGCCTTACCCCGAGGGAGATTGTGGCCGAACTGGACAAGTACATCGTGGGCCAGAAAAAAGCGAAACGGGCCGTCGCCGTCGCCCTCCGCAACCGGACGCGGCGGCTCAAGCTGGACCCGGAGATACGGGAAGACATAGCCCCAAAGAACATACTCATGATAGGGCCTACAGGCGTTGGAAAGACCGAAATAGCCCGGCGGCTTGCCAGGCTGGCAAATTCCCCTTTCATCAAAGTCGAGGCTACCAAGTACACCGAAGTAGGCTATGTGGGGCGCGACGTTGAATCCATGGTCCGCGATCTTATGGCCGCCGGTATTCAGATGGTAAAGCAGGAGATGCAGGAAACGGTTACTTCCGAGGCGGAAAAAAGGGCCGAGGAAGCCCTGCTGGATCTGCTGCTTCCCGGGCCGGGAAAAAAGCGGAAGGAAGCCAGAACCGGAAAGCCCGTCGTAAGACCCATGGGGACTTTTTCCATCAACCCCGAGTCCGGCGAAGGCGGGGCGGGGCTCATAGGAACGGCCATTCAGGTGGGGATACCGGCCTTTTTCAAGTCAACTCCGGACTCCCCGTCCGGCGCGGGGGAAGAGGCGGATCAGGCCGAGGGAGCCGGGGAAACGGCCGGCGGGGCAAACGCGGCGGGTGAAAAATCGGCGACAAGGGAGAAAATCAGGGCCATGCTCCGCGAGGGAAAACTCGAGGATAAAACCGTGGAACTCATGGTAAACCAGAGCCCCCAGTTCCCTTCCTTCGAGATGCTCGGCGGGGGCATGGAGGAAATAGAGTCGAGCCTTTCGGGCATAGCCGGTTTCTTTGGCGGGAACAAGAAAAAGAAAGTAGTCACCGTAGCCAGGGCCAGGGAGATCCTCAGGGCGGAAGAGGCGGAAAAACTCATAGACAGGGATCTGGTAAGCGACGAGGCCCGCCAGCGGGTTGAGCAGAAGGGGATCATTTTTATTGATGAAATCGACAAAAT
Organism: Treponema sp.; assembly: GCA_031264395.1. Lineage (GTDB taxonomy): Bacteria > Spirochaetota > Spirochaetia > Treponematales > Breznakiellaceae > JAIROE01. The sequence continues at coordinate 18,847 of JAISEB010000169.1, forward strand.
CGCCGTCCGGGGCGACAGGGGAGGCGGTCCCGATGTTTCCAGGGAAGGGGTTCAGCGGGACATTCTGCCCATAGTCGAAGGGGCGACGGTGAACACCAAGTGGGGCCCCGTGAACACCGATCACGTTCTCTTTATCGCCGCCGGCGCTTTTAATGTCAGCAAGCCTTCGGATCTTATTCCGGAACTGCAGGGCCGTTTTCCCCTCCGCGTGGAGCTGGATTCCCTTGGAAAGGACGAGTTTCTCCGCATCCTTACGGAGCCCAAAAACGCCCTTATCAAGCAGTACACGGGGCTCCTTGCCACCGAGAATGTCGAAATATCGTTTACCCCCGGCGCGGTGGAACGGCTCGCCGTGCTTGCCGCCGACGTCAATTCGCGGCTTGAAAACATAGGCGCACGGCGCCTTCATACCATCATGGAAGCCCTGCTGGAGGAGCTTTCCTTCGAGGCGCCCGACATTGCCCCCGCCGCCGTTTCCGTTACGGTGGACTATGTGAACGAAAAACTTTCCGGCATTGTTACCGACCAGGATCTGGGGAGGTACATTTTGTAGGCCGCGGGAAAAAGAAAGAGGCTGCGCCAATTAGCGTCAAGTTATCAGGCGTTGCCCTAATTCTCCGCCTCGTATATGCCGAAAATAGAGTGGGAGGCTCTATGATATCGAATACGTTTTCAAAAACCGTCGATCTGCTTCACCGGGCCATGGACGCCAATCAGGTCCGCTACAACGTGATCGCCCATAATATCTCCAACGCCGGTACGCCCAATTTCAAGCGGCAGGTGGTAAATTATGAAAGCGAACTCAAGCGGGCCCTTGAAACAGAACAAAAGCGGCCCGTTCTTGAGCTTACCCTTACCGATCCCCGGCACATTCCCAACTGGAAGGAAAGGGATTACCGGGAAGTGTCGATACGGCGGGTGCTTGATTATACCAGCGCCTACAACAACAACGGCAACAACGTGGACCCCGAACAGGAAATGGCCGAACAGCTGCGGACGCAGATGACCTATACCCTGCTTGCGCAGGCGCAGGCCTTTGAATTCAGCCAGATGAGCCTTGTGCTGCGGGGCTGATGATCCCGGGCCTATGGGCGGATTTTAATGTGAAAGGAGAGCGTGAATGGGAATTTTCAGCGCCATAAGCATAGCGGCCACGGGGTTAAGCGCCCAGCGGCTCCGCAACGACGTGATCGCCGACAACCTGGCGAACGCCAACACCACCCGCACCCAGGAAGGCGGGCCCTACAAAAGGGGCCGGGTGATCCTGCGGCCGCGCGTGGAAGGCCCCTATTGGCGTTCCCCTTTTCTTCCCGAATCGCTTGACAACGGGACAGGCCGGGGCGTGCGGGTTGTTGAAGTTCAAAGGGACGATTCGCCGAATCCCCTGCGCTACGATCCGACACATCCTGACGCCATCAAGTCGGGCCCCAGGGCGGGGTATGTGGAACTGCCCAATGTTAACATTGTCACCGAAATGGTGGACATGCTTGAGGTACAGCGGGCCTACGAGGCGAACGCCTCGATTATCGAAGGGGCAAAGTCCATGTTTCAGCGGGCCCTTGACATAGGTTCCGCGCGGTAAAAAACAATAATGCCGGGGTGCGCTCCGGTTATGGGGAGGGAAAATGAGTGTAGATAGCGTTAACGCCGTTGGGGGCGGGAATGTGATCATGGCGGTAAGCGATCCCAGGCACATGACTTCCGACGCCGTGGATTTTACCCGCATCGGGCACACGGTAAACGATCTGGCGAAAGTTACCGGAGCGGATTCGGTGACCCGTTCGGGGACCTTTGAAAAGGCCATGCTCCAGGCGCTGGATCAGGTTTCAGGGTACCAGCAGTTCGCGTCGAGCCTTGAACAGCAGGCGATCACCGATCCGGGGTCGGTAGATCCCCACGACATAACAATCGCCCAGTACATGGCTCGCCTTTCGCTTGACATGACCCGGAATGTGCTTAACCGCATCGTTCAGGGCTGGAGGGATCTAATCAACACCAGATAAAAGGAAACGTGACGGGCGGCGGGGAACATGCCGTCCCGTATAATGGGGAGGGGATATGAACGAGTGGATAAAAAAACTGATCGGACGAATAGCCGATCTGTGGGGCAGATGGTCCATGGCGCAGCGCGCTATTCTTGTCGGAATAGCCGTCGCCGCCGCCGGGGGAATCATCGCCCTGTTTTCGGTTTCAGGCGCGCCCACCATGGTGCCTGTCATTGACGCGCCCATACGGGACGAGGCGGCGCGGGACCGCATTGTTCTGAGGATCAACCAGGAAGGAATAAAGACACAGGTCAATTCGGCGGACATCATACAGGTGCCCGACGAACGTTCCGCCCGGCGCATGAGGGCCATCCTCATACGGGAAGATCTCATCCCGGCGGGAACCGATCCCTGGGCCATCTTCGACAGGGAAAGGTGGACCATCACCGATTTTGAGCGCAACGTAAACCTCCAGCGGGCCATAAGGCAGATGATCACCGATCATATCAAGGCCATAGACGAGGTGGACGATGCCAACGTAACCATCGTCATGCCGGCGAGGGAGCTGTTCCGCGAGGATCAGAATCCCGTTACCGCGAGCGTCATCATTACCCCCAAACCGGGAAGCGACATTACCGAAAACCGTAAAAAAGTCGAAGGCATTCAGAAGATCCTCAAATTCGCCATAGAAGGTCTCAAGGACGAAAACATCGTCATTACCGATCAGGGCGGGCTTGTGCTCAACGACTTTAAAGGCATGGCCGACTTTGAGCGGCTCGGCCTTATCGAAAAGGAGATGAAGCTCATCCAGACGCAGGAGGCCAAATACAAGGCCCTTGTCCTTGCCGGCCTGCAGAAGACCTTTACGGCGGATCGCGTAAGGGATATTAACGTCAAGATAGACATGGATATGTCCAAAAAGGCCGTGGCGACAGACGAGTTTTTCCCCATAACCCTGAAACCCAGGACGCCGGGGCTTCCCTATGACGATTCACAAATGGCTCCTTCCGTTACCCTTTCGCAGAGCACCTCCAGCACCGTCTGGGAGGGAACGGGTTTTAATCCCGAAGGCCCCTCGGGCGTTGAGGGCCAGACCCCCCCGGCCTTCAAAGACATGAGCAACCTCTACGGAAGAATGACCCAGAACACCAACGTCCATAACGAGGCCATCAACAAGAAAACGACGCAGGAGGAGCGGAGCCCCCAGGTAGACCGTGTCACCGTCGCGGTAAACATTGATGGAACGTGGAAATGGAAGTATGATGAAAAGGGAGCCCCGGTGGTGCTCCCCGACGGAACCATAGAGCGGGAATATACGCCCGTTCCGGCCGAACAGCTGCGGGCCGCGCAGGTGCTGGTTCAGAACGCGGTGGGCTACAGCGCCGGGCGGGGAGACTCGGTAACGGTGCAGAACATTCCCTACGACAGGACGGCGCAGTTCGTTGACGAGGACGCCGCGTATTTCAGGAAGAAGCAGATACAAACCACCGTCGTGGTATTCCTGTCGGGACTTGCCCTTCTGCTTGTTTCCTTTATCCTGTTCAGGACCATTTCCAGGGAACTGGAAAGGCGGAGAAGGCTTGCCGAGGACGAACGTTCCCGCCGCGAACAGGCGATACGGGAAAGCGCCATTGAACAGGCGGAAGAGGGCGGAGTGGACGTGTCCATTTCCGTGGAAGAAAGAACCCGTATGGAGCTTCAGGAAGCGGTGGCCAACATGGCCAAGGAACACCCGGAAGACTGCGCGCAGCTGATACGGACCTGGCTGCTGGAGGAATAGAACATGGCAAAAACAGGCGCGGTTGCGTCCCCCGGCGTGGCCGCCGGCTCTTCCAAAAAAAAGGCCGGAAAGGAATTTACCGGGAGGCAAAAGGCGGCCATCTTCCTTGTTACCATAGGTTCGGAAATTTCGGCGGAGATCTTCAAGTATTTAAGGGAAGATGAAATAGAGACCCTTACCTTCGAGATAGCGCGGCTTGAAACCATAGAACCCGAACAGAAAGACGCGGTGCTGCAGGAATTCCAGGAACTGATGATGGCCAATCAGTTTATTTCCACGGGCGGCATAGATTACGCGCGGGAACTTCTGGAAAAATCACTGGGAAGCCAGAAGGCCATAGACATCATCAACAGGCTTACTTCAAGCCTTCAGGTGCGGCCCTTTGATTTCATACGCCGTACCGACCCGGCGCACCTTCTCAACTTCATACAGCAGGAACACCCCCAGACCATCGCGCTGATTCTGGCCTATCTTGAGCCGAACAAGGCGTCCATCATCCTGCAGAACCTTCCCCACGAGGTGCAGAGCGACGTCGCCCGGCGCATAGCCACCATGGACAGGACGAGCCCCGAAGTGCTCAGGGAAGTCGAGCGGGTTCTTGAAAAGAAACTTTCCACCCTTTCCAGCGAAGACTACACCACGGCCGGCGGCGTCGAAAGCATTGTCGAGATCCTCAACCTTGTTGACCGGGCGTCGGAGAAGCAGATCATAGAGGCGCTGGAAGACGAAGACCCCGAACTGGCCGAGGAGATCAAGAAGCGGATGTTCGTCTTCGAGGACATTGTCATGCTGGACGACAGGGCCATACAGAAGGTCATGCGCGAAGTGGATTCGCAGGAACTTGCCAAGGCCCTGAAGTCGGTGGATACCGAAGTGCAGGACAAGATCTTCCGCAACATGAGCAAGCGCGCGGCGAGCATGCTCAAGGAAGACATGGAGTATATGGGACCGGTGCGGCTTAAAGATGTTGAAGAGGCGCAGCAGAAGATAGTTTCCATTATACGTCATCTGGAAGACACCGGCGAAATCGTCGTTGCCCGTTCCGGTGAGGACGAACTGGTCGTATAGGAGAGGGCATGGCCAAAGCGGTATTCAGGCCCGGCGAAATTGCCGTAGGCGGCGGCAGGGTGATAATAGAACCTCCCACCGCCTTTCCCGATCTTGCCCACCTTGCCCCCGTTGAGGAGGAGGCCGAAGCGCTGGAGGCGGCCGAGGAATACGAGGGCCCCACCGCCGATGATCTCAGGCGCGAGGCGGAGGCCTTCAGGCTCCAGTGGGAACAGGAACGCGAGGCGATGATACGCTCCGCTAGGGCGGAGGCCGACGGCATCGTCAAGGAGGCGGAGGAAGCCGCCTTCCGGGAAGTGAAGCGCAAGACCGACGAGGCGCAGTCCCTTAAAAGACAGGCGCAGGACGAGGCCGACGGCATCATCGCGGAGGCGAAGAAAAAGGCACAGGAGGTGGAAGACGCCTCCAGGGCCGCCTTTGAGGCCGAGCGGAAGGACGCCGAGGATCGCGGCCGCGTCGCGGGCCGGGAAACCGGTTTTGCCGAAGGCAAGGCGGAAGTGGAGCGCCTCATACAGCGGACCCAGACCGTGCTGGAACGCGCGCAGGACAAGCGGGCCGAGATCCTCGCCGAAACGGAGCAGGAGATCATCGACCTTGTGCTGCTTATTTCGCGCAAGGTTATCAAGGTCATTTCGGAAAACCAGCGTAACGTGGTGATCTCCAATGTGGTGCAGGCCCTGCGCAAGGTTAAGGGCCGGGGAAACATCATCATCCGTGTAAACATGATAGACCTCAAGCTTACCACCGAGCACATGAAGGATTTTACCCGGCTTGTTGAAGGCTCGAAGACGCTGCAGGTACTGGAAGATTCCACGGTGGACCCCGGCGGCTGTATCATAGAGACCGACTTCGGCGAAATAGACGCGAGGATAGCCAGCCAGCTTGGGGAGCTTGAGACGAAGATCCTTGAAATTTCACCCATCAAATCAAAGGCAAAGACCGCTTCCATTACAGAGGGGGCCTAGCGTGAGCACCCTGTTTGACAAATACCTTGAAACCGCGGGGCGTGTAGATCCCATAAAAACCGTGGGCAGGGTTTTCCGGGTCCAGGGTCTTTTAATTGAAAGCAGGGGGCCCCAGGCCGTCGTGGGTGAAATATGCCGCATCGAGGCGCCCAGGGGACGCGGGCTCATACGATGCGAAGTGGTGGGGCTCCGCGACGAGACGGTTCAACTCATGGCCTATGAGGAAACGGACGGCATTGAGGTTGGAAACCGCGTCATCGCGTCAGGCGCCCGGCTTGAGGTCCCCGTCTCGCGGAAACTCCTTGGCCGCGTGCTTGACGCGCTGGGAAATCCCGTTGACAACAAGGGCGAAATAGAGTCTCCCGTCCTTTATCCGGCCATGGCCAATCCCCCCGATCCCCTTAAACGAAAGCGTATTACGCAGCGTATTACAACGGGCGTGCGCGCCATAGACGGCCTCCTTGCCGTGGGCAAGGGACAGCGGCTCGGCATATTCGCCGGTTCCGGCGTCGGAAAATCGACACTTCTGGGGATGATTGCGCGGAATACCACGGCCGATGTCAACGTAGTCGCCCTTATAGGCGAGCGGGGCAGGGAAGTCAACGACTTCATTGAAAACGATCTTGGGAAAGAAGGCCTGGCCCGTTCCGTCATTGTGGCGACTCCTTCCAATTCACCTCCCCTCATGAGGCTCCGCGGCGCCTATGTCGCGACGGCGGTAGCGGAATTTTTCCGCGACGAGGGGCTGGACGTTATGCTCCTCTTTGATTCGGTGACCCGTTTCGCGCGCGCCCAGCGCGAGATAGGGCTTGCCTCGGGCGAGCCCCCCGCGACAAGGGGGTATCCGCCCAGCATGTTCGATTCCATGCCCAAACTGCTTGAGCGTTCGGGCGCTTCGGACAGGGGAAGCATCACCGGTTTTTACACGATACTCGTTGACGGCGACGATATGGACGAACCTGTCTCCGATACGGTGCGCGGCATACTCGACGGCCACATTGTCCTTTCCCGGAGCCTTGCCCAGCGCTACCATTACCCGGCCATTGACGTGCTGGGAAGCATTTCACGGCTTGCGCGGGCGGTTTCGAGCCCCGCTGTAAACAGCGCCGCCGGGATCGTAAGGAAACACATGGCCGCTTACGCCGAGGCGGAGGATCTTGTCAATGTGGGCGCGTACCGCGCCGGTTCCAATCCCGCGATTGACGACGCCGTCGCGCTGCACGGGGTCATTGAAGATTTTCTTGTACAGGCGGCGGACGAAAAGGCGCCTCTTCCCGAAACCCTCGCCGGACTCGGCAGAATAGCGGGCGTTCCCATAACCGAAGACGACGCGGCGGGCCTTCCCCTGCCCGGCGCGGCCGGCGGGCCGCTTTCCGGAAAGGAGCGGGCGGAAGGAGGGGATCTTCCCGGAGAAAGCCCCCCTCCCGCCGGATTTCCCTCGAACATGGCGGGGTTCCCCGGAATTGACGCGGGCCAGGTCCCCGTCTTTACGCCGTGAAACGTTTCCATTATTCGCTTGAAAAGATCCTCCGCCTCAGGGAGTACAGGGAACAGGAAGCGAAACTGGAACTTGGCCGGGCGACAGGGGCCCTTACCGCCCTTGAAAGCAGGATCAGGGAGACCGCCCGGGACAGGCAGGACGCCGCCGGGGCGCGTTTTTCACAGC